>CAZMAK010000098.1:0-8117 GCA_964564245.1 uncultured Ectothiorhodospiraceae bacterium
CATCCTCACCTTCAAGAAGGCGGAGGAGTTGCGGGAGACGGTCAGCGCCTTGCCGACCAGTGCCCAGAATTCCGCCGAGCCGGTCGTGTCGATGACGAGGTGCACCCGGGTGCTGCCGGACGGGTTCACTACCCGGTGCATCTTCCAGGCATCGAAGATCCATGCCTCGCCCGGCGCCATATGCACCTGCTGGTTCCCGCAGTGGAAGATCACGTCCGGTGTAGTGACGATCGGCACATGAATCCGTACCCGCGACCACCAGTGGTAATTGATGTCACTGTGCAGCGGCACCTCCTGCTGCCCGTCCAGGCGCATGAGCCGCGAGCGGCTGCACACCGACTGAAAGGATGCAATGACCTGCTTCAGGTACGGTGAGCGTCCCAGGTGCGGGGTAGGCTGCATCGGGCCGGCAAAATCGTCGTTGATCCCGCCATGCACCGAGATCAGCGGGATCGCCAGGTTACCCTTGTAGTCACTCGGGTGTTTCTGCCAGTCCCCTTCCGCGAAGGCCGACAGTTCGGCGCGCAGACGCCTGACATCGAAGCAAAGGGGGAGTTTGTAGAATTCGTGTTCGAGCTTCATGATTTCCGGAACCGTGTTGTGCCGTACCCGCGACAACCAGCCTGGGCTGCCTATGCCCTGGCCATATATTCGCTCATCATTCCGAACTTGACCTGGTTATTGACCGGGTTGAAATGGTAGAAGATAAAGTCCCTGGGCTTGTGGAACACCCTGCGGTCATCATCATCTTTCCGGACCTGGTACGGGTAGGCGACCCATTCATTCGGAAATGCGGCTGCCCTGACCATGCCCCTGACGATGATTTCATTCAGCGCATGCTGGTCATTGCCGGTCGGTGTTGCCGCCAGTGTCCGCTGCCAGGTCTCCAGCAATGCATCCAGCCCGTCCGTACGAATTCCGAATATCCCCGAGCAGATGCCGGTCGGCGATGCCGCCACGACTGCACTGTCACGGTACCGATCGACATAGGATCCCGCCATGAAGGCGGTGTCGGTCCAGCCAAAAACCGGTGCATAGGTGAAATGTACCTCATCCCCGCGCATGAAGCTGAATACCCGGTTGACGTTCCTGAGCGTCAGGATATCGAAATCCAGGTAAATCATCTTCCTGTGCCGGGAGAAATCGTAGAACCGGTTCATGTAGATCCGGAAGTTCTTCGGATCCGTGGTCACTACCCGGTCAACCACGACACGCGTGATGCGCAGGGCATCCTCGTTGCGCAGTTTCCTGTCGAAATCGGTGAACACCACGATATCGTCCCTGTATCCGCCCTTGCCACGCAGGGAGGTGATCGCGAGTTCCAGCAGGTCCGCGTTCAGGTCCCTGTCATTGATACAGGTAAATACGATCACGTTACGGGTCGGGTTGGCGTGTGACATATTCCGTCCGGTCCGTTTGCCGGATCTACAATGTGTAGCCGAACCGGGCGGCCGATCCAGCGCAATACCGGTGGATCCGGTCCAGCTCGAGCACAGACAGTTTGTTCTCGTGCCGCCTGGGTTGTGAAGCGGCAACCGGTGCGCCGGGATGCAGCTCCCTTCCCATCCGCCGGTACAGCCGGTCCAGGTAGTGTTCAGGCTGCGTGACGAAATCCTCGTAGCGGTACAGGACGATATCGTCACTGAAAGACATTATGCGCAGCGCCAGGAAATTCCACAACAAGGCATACCGTGACGCCAGTTCGGGATGCAAACATATCCCGGTGAATTCCGTAATCGCAGCCGGGTCAAGGTAATCCTTCAGGAACAGCGGCGAGGCATTCCTGATATGGGGGAAATTCACCTTTTTCCAGGACGCGATACAGTCATGAGGATGCCTGACAAATGCAATGACCGTCGCACCCGGCAGCTGGGCACCCAGCTTGTGCAGGGAGGCCAGGTAGACCAGGGTATTCTTGGTGCCGAGTATGAAATCGTCATCCTGCACCTCCGGGGTATAATAACTCCTGACATCTCCCTGGCTGGTGTCTTCGATATACCGGCCGTTCACGATCTTGTTCAGGATCGGCACCCGGTTGCGGATGCAGCCCCTGGTATATGCATAGAAGGAACCGAGCTCCGTGGACGAGCCGTTACGCAGGATTCCGAAGATTTCCTCCGGCTCGTTCACGATGACCGTATTAATCACCCTGTTCAGCAGCGCACAGGCATAGCTCGTTCCGCTACGGGGAATACCGGTTATGATCAGGTTTCCTTCTGCATTCGCCCTGGTCATGTAATATTATCCCGTTATCTGATCGCGGCAGGGACGGCAAGTCATCCGTAAACCCGCTCGCCGGCATGGTCCTGGCACCTGGATATGGACAAGCATACCGCATTACCCGAGACACTGAAGACCCGCGCGATGGCATTGCTTTCCGACAACCAGCTTGCGGAAGCGCGGGCCGTCTGCACGCAGTGGCTGGAGCTTGCCCCGCACGATGTCGATTGCCATGTGGTACTGTCCCGGCTCCTGCGCAGGAGCGGCAATCCCGCAGGGGCCGAGGGCATCGCCCGCCGCGCCCTGGAGCTGCGTCCCGATCATGCCCCGGCGCTGCTGGAACTGGGCGCGGCACTGCAGCAACAGGGTCAAGCGGCTGCCGCGATCAGCCATTATCAATCAGCCATCCTGCGGGATGCCGGCCTTGTCGAGGCACATTATCTCCTCGCCAATGCCCTGCGCGAGACGGGGCAACCGGAAGCCGCAGCCGAGTCCTACCGGAAGGTGCTGCAACTGGAGCCCGATCACTTCGCCGGCCTCAACAATCTCGGCATCCTGCTGCTCAACCTGGATAACGGCAAGGCGGCGATCGAACACCTGGAACATGCACAACGCCTGCAACCCGGCAACGTGCTCACACTCACCAACCTGGGTGAAGCCTGCACCGAAGTGAGCCGCTACGAGGATGCCTTGCGGTACCTGCGCATGGCCCTGTCCCTGCAGCCTGACTCCGCGATCGCACAGCGTGCCCTGGCGAATGCGCTGCACCATGCCGGGCACCTCGGCGAGGCACTGGACGCCTACGACAGGCTCGCCACCCTGCAACCCGCATCCGCCGATGCCATAATCGGCAAGGCACGCATTCATGAACGGCTGGGCAATTACGAAGCAAGTAACCGCCTGCTCGAACCACTCCTCGCAGCCGGAAACCGGGACGCCATCCCGGTATTCTTCGATATCAGCAAGCATCCCGGGCAGCGCGAGAAAGCAGCACAACTACTGGAAACACTTTTGCATCAGGCAAGACTTCGCAGTGACAGTATTGCATCCATCCATTTCCAACTCGGCAAGTATTATGATGAAATTGCCGAATACGAACACGCCTTCGAACACTACAGTCAGGCGAACTCGCTGACACCGGCAAACTTCGATCGCAGGAAGCTGGAGCAGTTCGTCAGCGACAGTATCATGACCTATACCCCGGACTTCGTGTCCCGCATGCCGACGGCACGCACGCGCAGCCGGCTGCCGGTCTTCATCGTCGGCATGCCCCGCTCCGGCACCAGCCTGGTGGAACAGATCCTGGCCTCGCATCCGGACGTCCATGGCGCCGGCGAGCTGCAGCACCTGTCCAGGCTCGTGCAGCAACTGGCCACAGAGTTTCCGGGTGTCCCGTCACCACTGTTTCTCCGCAACCTGACGCAACCGCAGCTCGACCAGGCAGCGCGGCAGCACCTGGGCGCACTCGCCGGGATCGGCGGCAGTGCCAGCCGGGTGACCGACAAGATGCCCGGTAACGTGCGTTATGTCGGGCTGATCCGGCAACTGTTCCCGGAAGCCGCGGTCATTCACTGCGCGCGACACCCGCTCGACACCTGCCTGTCGTGCTACTTCGCCAACTTCGGCAACGTCGGTCATGGCTACATCTATGACCTGCGGACGGTGGGCGAATACTACCTGCAATATCACCGCCTGATGCAGCATTGGGAATCCGTGTTTCCGGACAAAATCCTGCAGGTATCCTATGCCAGTCTGGTGCAGGACCAGGAGGCGGAGACCCGCCGGCTGGTCGAATTCTGCGGACTGCCCTGGAACGACCGTTGCCTGGCCTTTCACGAGACCGATCGGACGGTATTCACGCTCAGCTATGACCAGGTGCGTCAGCCGATGTATACCCGTTCCCTGGAGCGCTGGCGCCATTACGAGCGGCAATTGCAACCGCTTCGAGCGCTGCTGGAGGCCGGTGGCATCGATTGCAGCTGAGCCAGTCATTCCCCCTGTGATCGCAGGAGCCGCCCCGGCGGCGAAGGGGTTTCAGGCCGAACCCGGATCCTTTCGCCTGCAGGCAGGCGAAAGGGCACTGCTATGGACGGCACGCCGGCCTGCCTTGATTAATCTGGATACCCGATTTGTCTGAATGTTACATATATTTATTATTATCAATATATTACATTCTCCCCGGCGGTCTCCGTACAGTCCACCCGCCACCGGTACTAGGCCAAAGGTATCATTGACGGGTAATTGCCGGCTGTTCCAAGATAAACCATCTTGTGCTTTACTTGTGAGGCGATACTCCTACGGGATGATGCTGTATCTGTCCATAGATGATGCAGTATAATCAGTCCATCATGACATCTCAGGGTAATCGCGGAAAATAATAAGGAGTCGACACCATGTATTCCAGAATTCTGTTCCTGTTCGGGCTGGGCGCCACACTACTCGGGGCAGGCTGCTCCATCGTTCACACCGTGCCGCTTGCCGCCCGTCTCGGCGACACCGTCATGATCTCGGTCGGATCGCCGGACGACATGACCCAGGCGAACATTACCTCCATCACCTACACACCAACCAACGGGTCCCCGATTACGATACCGACCAGCAATATTCGTTCGGTTTTCAACCTGTATCCGGACAAGACCAGCGCCGCCTGGTTGTACTCGGACGCCGACCTGATTGAGAATAACTCCGGCCATGGGCCGTGGACCACCGTGATTGCGCTGGACCTTCCAAACGACGGCTCGCTGCCGGTCGGAACCGGCGACCTCGAGGTGAACACGACGGCGGTCTACCATAACCCCGTTCCTGGCATCAACGGGCAACCCACGAGCCTGGAAATCCTGCCGGCATCGGCGACTTCGCCCAATCCCAGTTCATTCAACTATCGCGGAATTGGCCAGGTCGAACTGACCGGGGATCTCAGCCAGCTGACCAGGATGCCAAGACTGGAGTTCAAACCGGCCTGGACCGGGTATGATAACTCGCACACCTATGGCGCAGTGGAAATCAAGATCGGCATCGACAAGACAGGTATTGCCGAAGACGATTTCAATGTCATCGTCGACGACAAGATCGGCCCGACGCAAGTACGCAATGTCAGTGCAATTTCCAATGCCAAGCGCTTTGAAACCACGGTCTATTTCATCAGCTACACCGGTGAATTGCAGTATTCGGATGTGGACTTCTCGATCATTTCCAAGAGCCTGCAGAACCAGTTCGTCAACGGTGACCAGCACGTCGCGACCGACGTTACCATCAATTCCGTCACCTGGTACGACATCGACGGCAAGGTCGACACGGCCGGCCCACCGATCGATATCATCAATCTGACCGGGACCTGAACATCGGTCTGGAAACACCCGGATTCCGGATTACACATCGCCAGGGCATCTGCCCTGGCGTTTTTTTGTGTAGCCGGAGCCTGCTTTTGATCGCCGCCAGGGCGGCTCCTGCCGGTCGATTGATACTCACCGGCTCCTGTATTTAACCCGCAGGAGCCTGCCTGCAGGCGAAGCATCACTGGCTGTTGCGCCAGGTTTCCCGGATCGAGGTATACAACCGCTCCAGTTCGCGCGTGAAACGGTCAGCGTCACACAACGTGCTGTTACGTAGCTTGTCACGCAGCCCGGCGCGCAGCGCCACCAGTCTGCCACGATCACTGGCCAGTCCCTTCGCGGCCTCAACGTAGGCGGATTCATCCATTGCCACCAGATCCTCCAGGCCCACCTGCGCCAGCAGGCTGGCACCGACCCGGGCAGCATGCACGCCTCCGGCAAGACCGATCACCGGAACCCCCATCCAGAGTGCCTCACAGGTCGTCGTGGTCCCGTTGTAGGGAAAGGTATCCAGCGCAATGTCGACCTGGTGGTACACCTCCAGGTGCCGCCGGAAATCCGGGACCGGTGGATGGAAGGCCAGCCGGTCCTGATCGACGCCCCGGGCAGCAAATCCGGCCACGAGGCGGTCACGGACATCCACGTCGCCCGTGGCCCGGCTTTTCAGCAACAGCCGTGACCCGGGCACTGCCAGCAGGATGCGGGACCAGACCTCGATCACCCGCGGTGTGGTCTTGGCCAGATTGTTGAACGAGGCGAACGTGACCGGGCCGTTTGCGCCGGCCGGCAGGGCACTGACCGCCGGGGCATCGTCCGGACCCCGATAGCAGAGAAAGGTGTCCGGCAACCGCAACAGGGTCTCGCTATGGCAGGCCTCGGTCATCCCGACCGGGTCGGCGCGTGCATCGGTCAGGCGGTAATCCATCGCTGCAAGCCCGGTCGTATTCGGATATCCCAGCCAGGTCACCTGCACCGGCGCAGGTTTCATGGCAAACACCAACAGACGATTCCGGGCGGTATGTCCCGCCAGGTCAACCAGGATATCGATACGGTCTTCGCGTATCCGGCTGGCCAGTTGTTCGTGCGAGAGCCCGTGCGCATCACACCAGTGTGCACACCGGCTGCGCAGGCGCCGGGTGACCTCGTCCGGGTGCGCCACGTCCGAGTAGCAGAATACCTCACAGCGCTCCGGGTCATGTGCCGCCAGGACCGGCTCCAGGAATCGGGCCACCGAGTGCTCGCACAGGTCGGGAGAAACATAGCCGATGCGCAGACACGGACGGGGCCCGCGGTCGACATGCCAGCGATTGAAGACATGCAGGCCATCTGTGTGTGCAGCCTCCCAGCCACGGTGTGCGGCCAGTACCGCGGCCGGATCCTGGTCAGGCAGGTAGTTCAGACAGGCCAGCAGGTTGCTGTGTACATCCGCCAGGCCGGGCCGGACGGCCAGCACTTTCCGGAAGGTCGCGGCGGCCGCGGCCGCATCACCGGCGTGCAGGAGCAGGCGACCGAGATTGACCTGCATTTGCGGGCTGTCCGGATCGACCCGTAGCGCCCGTTCGAGCAACGCGGTTGCCTGACCCAGCCGGCCGCGGTTGGTCAGCAGGGCCGACAGGTTGTTCAGCGCCGGCACGTGTTCAGGGGCCAGCTCGATGGTGCGGAAATACTCCGTCTCCGCCTCGTCCATCTCGCCCAGTTCACGCAGGGCATTGGCCAGGAAATAGCGGGTCTCCGCCTGATCCGGCGAGAACCGCAAGGCGCGGCGATAATACCCGACGGCCGCATCGAGCCTGCGCTGACGGTGCAATGCGGCACCCAGCGCATGCAGCGCCATGCCATCCTCCGGGCTGGTGGCCAGCACGCGCGAGGCCGCCCGCTCGGCCTCTTCCAGGTTGCCCAGGCGACGGCTGAGTTCCGACAGTTCCAGCCAGGCCGCCCGGTTATCCGGGGACTGCCGGCAGATCTCCAGATACTGCGCACGCGCCTGTTCCAGGCGGTTCCTGCCGACCAGATTCCGGGCTTGCTTCAATAATACGGCGGCACGGGGTTTGCGCTGGGACATGAGGTCAGTAAACTCCGGCCATGGAGCATGGCAGGCAGCATAAGTAGCACGTTATCTTCATGAAATTTATTATTTTTTACTATCGATAGGATATCATCAATCGTACCGGGTTACAGCAGGGCGAGACGCTTTACCCGTGGCCGCGAGTGGCCTGCCCACGGGCGGAGTCGCTGCGGCATGAACCCGGTCAACCAGCATCGGACGACACGCACTTGGGATACAACCCGATCATTTTTATCGCCGGCATGCCACGATCCGGCTCCATGTGGACCTACAACGTGTGCAGGAAACTGATCGCGGCCGCCGGCCTGCGCGTCTGGCCGGAGGCCGTCCCACAGGACGAAACCCCCGCGATCCGGCATGCCCTGTCGTCGCCACCGGCGCCGGACCAGATGTACTGCATCAAGACCCACTTCGAGATTCCCCTCGGCAGGCCGCACATAAGAATCGTCTGCAATTACCGCGACGTGCGCGATGCCATGATTTCCTACATGCGTTTCATG
>CAZMAK010000099.1:0-8001 GCA_964564245.1 uncultured Ectothiorhodospiraceae bacterium
GCCGCACACGCCCGGCGCGGTCTTCGCCGCGTCGGTCGGGCAGCCGTCGTCACAGTCCGCCGCGCCGTCGCCGACCGCGTCCGTGTCCGCCACGCCGCAGCCGTTCATGGCCGTACAGGAACAGATCTCGCTGTTCTACTGGTTACGTGAAATTGCCGGTGTCGTGTTCCTCATCGGCCTCGTGGTGTACATTGCCAGCTTCTTCGTCGGCAGCCGCGATCCCGAGGCGGTGCCGGAGGTGACCGGTTAGGGAACCTCTGTACAGGCCACTGGACCGGCCCTCACCTCGTTGCAAAGGCGCCCGGAATGCTCATGTACGCGCACTGTAAACTGCGCTTCCTCACGCCTTTGCGCCTTCCGGGGGGCTGGCCTGCGCAGGGGGTTCCCCGCCCGCTGCCCGGCGCTTCCCGTCCCCGGCCGCTTGATGCAGGTTATGGCGAACCGTCCGTTGCGGGGCTAGCCTGCCGGGTGTGACATCAACCCCTGCCGGTCATGCCGGTGCAGCGAGACAGCCCATGGACACCAGTACCGCGCGCAGTACCGCACCCGACGCCTTGCCCTACTACGAACCGCAGGGTAACGAGCCGGAACTGTTCGAATACGCCTGGCGCCACCGTTTGCCGATGCTGCTCAAGGGGCCGACCGGTTGCGGCAAGACGCGCTTCGTACAGTACATGGCCGCGAAGCTGGGGCGCCCGCTGTACACGGTGGCCTGTCACGACGACCTGTCCGCCGCCGACCTGGTCGGCCGGCACCTGATCGGTGACCACGGCACGTTCTGGAATGACGGACCTCTCACTCGCGCCGTACGCGAGGGCGCGATCTGCTATCTCGACGAAGTGGTCGAGGCACGCAAGGACACCACCGTGGTGCTGCATCCGCTGACCGACGACCGGCGCATGCTGCCGATCGAACGCACCGGCGAGCAGCTGGAGGCGCCACCGGAATTCATGCTGGTGGTGTCCTATAACCCCGGTTACCAGAACCTGCTCAAGGGCCTGAAGCCGAGTACGCGGCAGCGCTTCGTGGCACGGCGTCTCGATTTTCCTGCGCCGGGGCTGGAGATGCGGATACTGCAGGGAGAGACCGGCATCCAGCCCGCACTCGCGCAGCGCCTGGTCACGCTGGCCGGAGCCCTGCGTGCGCTCAAGGACCATGACCTGGAAGAGGCTGCCTCGACGCGGCTGCTGGTATACGCAGCGACCCTCATCCAGGGCGGCTATGATCCGCTCGAGGCCTGCCGTTGTGCGCTGGTCGAGCCACTGACCGATGACCAGGAGACGGCGGCTGCACTCATGGAGGTAGTCCATGCCGGCTTCGGAACCTGACATGCCACCGCCCGGACAGTCACTGGCCGTGCTGGCCGAGGTCCTGTATCTCGTCAATCTGCTGCTGTTGCCGGGGATTGCCTTCATGGCACTGCTGTTCCTGTATTACCGGAACATCCATCGTGCCGACGCACTGCCTGCCGCTCATCTGCGCCAGACCGTGTCCGCCAGCCTCTGGGCCGGCGCGCTGCTGGTCGTGGTCAATCTCGGTATCGTGCTGCTGGGCGGTTACCGCAGCCCGCATACCTGGATGGTGCTGATCATCTACTTCACCACCTGCCATGCCACGCTGGTCCTGCTGGGCGTACTGGGCCTGTCCCGTGCCATGGCCGGTCAGCCGTTCCGTTATCCACTGATCGGCAGGCCGCTCTGAAATGCAGGCCTCCGCGCGCCGGCAGCAATATCTGCGCCGCTCCCTGCAGGGCGGGTTCTTCCTGCTGTTCCTGCTGGCGCCGGCGCTGGACCTGTTCCGTTTCGACCTGACCCTGGGGCATGCCATCCTGTTCGGCATGCCGTGGACGCTGGGGCTGGATGATTTCGTGACCGGCCGCATCGGGCCGACACAGGCCGCCGTCAATGTCCTGCTGCGCGGCTTCCTGCCGTTGTTGCTGGCCGGCGGCACCCTGATCGGGATTGCCTGGCGCTATGGCCGGCTCTACTGCGGCTGGCTGTGCCCGCACTTTTCCGTGGTGGAGCGCATCAACCGGCTCATGCAGCGGGCCAGCGGCAAGCCAAGCCTGTGGGAGCGTGAAGCGTTGCCTGAACAGCAGCCGGACGGGAAACGGTTGCGCCGCAACCGGGCGTACTGGATCGTCACGGTGTCGGCTGCGGCGGGCTTTGCCGTGCTGTGGGCGGTCACGCTGCTGACCTACCTGCTGCCGCCGCGCGAGATCTGGTACAACCTGCTGCACCTGACCCTGACACCGAACCAGGCGCGCTTTATCGGGGTGGCAAGCGCACTGCTGATGATCGATTTCCTGTTTGCACGCCACCTGTTCTGCCGGTTCGGCTGTGCGGTCGGCCTGTTCCAGAGCCTCGCCTGGATGGCCAACCCGCGCGCCATGGTGGTCGGGTTCGAGAAACCGCGTGCGGTTGCCTGCGCGGACTGTAACAACGCCTGTGACAATGCCTGTCCGATGCGGCTGCGTCCGCGCAGTATCAAGCGTCGCATGTTCACCTGCACCGAATGCGCACAATGCATCGATGCCTGTGCACAGGTCCGGCATGATGACCCGCGCGGCGGCCTGTTGCACTGGGTCGATGGTAACGACGCCCTGCCGGTGGTGAGCGGGCGCACGGGCATTCGGCACGATCCATCCACCGCAGCAACGCCAGCAGGCGGGATACCAGCCCCATGGAAGAGTACGTCGGTCAGCTCTGGCACCGTGTGATCACGCGCGCGGCCACGCGATCGCACCCGGCGGCTGCCGTGTCGCTGGAGTCGGTCAGCCACACGGCCGGCATCCTGTTCCGGGCGCTGGGCGGTGACGGCGGCCTGCGGGTCGAGGCAAGCAACGCCACAACCAGCCAGGCGCGGCGCAGCTGGCTGGCGCGCATCGCCGGCAGCGGACGCCACGTGGAGCTGGCCTGGCGGGATGACCGGGCCCTGCGGCTGCCGGCACGCATCGACTGCTTCCGGACGACGGAACTGAATCGCGACCTGTATCTGTGGCTGGCGGTGTTTGCGGCACGGCCGGGGCCGCCCGGCGACTGGATCACCGCCAGTCAGCAACGGACCCTGGCCGTGCTGGCGGCCTGTCCGGGATTGCACGCTCGCTACCGGCGGCTGGTCGATGCGCACCTCGCGCTGCGGACCGCACCGGCGCTATTGCCACCCGACGAGGCGGCGCAGGAAGCGGCCATTCGCCGTGCCCTGCAGCAACCCGGCAGCGTGCAGCGCCTGCCGGTTGCCCGCCGCGCACCACAGCCGGTGCTGCTGTGGCTGCATCCACAGCCGCCGGTCACCGCCGCCACCGGCGCGGACAGGACGGACACCGCGGAGCATGCACGCGGTTCAGCCTCCAGGACACTGGAGGACCAGCGGCGCCGCAGCGCGGAACGGGTGGCGCGGCCGGATACGGAGCGCGGTCTGGTCACGGTGCGCATGGAGAACATCTTTACCTGGGGTGAGTTCGCCCGCGTCGATCGCGCCGGTGAGGACAACGAGGACCTCGACGCAGCGGCTGAGGCGGCGGCGTCGATCGACACCTTCAGCGTGACGCGGGATGGCCGGTCAACGGCGGCACGCCTGCGCTTCGATCTCGACCTGCCCTCGGCCGGTTGCGATGACCGGCCGCTGGGGCCCGGTATCCTGCTGCCGGAATGGGATTACCGCAGCCGGCGCCTGCAGCCGGACTTTTGCCGGGTACAACCCATGCTGGCGAGCCAGGCGGAACCCTGTGTCCTGCCGGCACGCCTGCGCCGTACCGCGGCGCGCCTGCGTGCGCAGTTCCGGCAGCTGGCCCCGGCACGCCGCTGGCTGGACCGGCAGTCGGACGGCGCCGAGCCGGATCTCGATGCCTGGCTGCGCTTTCGCGCCGAGCGCAGCGGGCGACAGGCCGTGGCCAGTGATCGCCTGTACCGTGACCTGCGCAGCGGATCGCGCGACCTCGCCTGCCTGTTGCTCGCCGACCTGTCACTGTCGACCGATAGCTGGGTGAATGACTCGGCGCGCGTGATCGACGTGATCCGTGACAGCCTGTGGCTGTTTGCGGAGAGCCTGTCCGCCACCGGTGACCGCTTCGCCATGTACGGTTTTTCCTCGCGCCGGCGTGACCCGGTGCGTGTGCACCAGCTCAAGACCTTTGATGAACCCTACAACGCCCGGGTGCGCGGGCGGATCGATGCCATCAGGCCCGGGTACTACACCCGTATGGGCGCGGCCATTCGCCATGCCGGCCGGCTGCTGGCAGAACAGCCCGCAGACCGGCGCCTGTTGCTGTTGCTGACCGATGGCAAGCCCAATGACCTCGATCACTACGAGGGACGTTACGGTGTCGAGGATACCCGTCATGCGCTGCAACAGGCACGCGAGCAGGGCCTGCAGCCATTCTGCGTGACGGTCGACCGCAAGGCCGGTGATTACCTGCCGCACCTGTTCGGCGGCAGCAACTACGTGGTCATTCACCGGCCCGCCCAGTTGCCGCGTGCGCTGCCGCTGCTGTATGCACGGCTGACCGCCTGAACGGGGCAGGGGAGGCAGGAAATGAACCGTAGCCCCAGACAGGGCAGCAGCCACGGACTGATCCATGCCGGTCTCCGGCGCGTGGCGCGGTACCACTACGTCCTCATGCCGTTGTTCGTCTGCCTGCTGGCGCTGCCGGGCGCGTGGCAACCGGTGCAGGCCGCCACGGTCCAGGCGCTGGCCCGGCAGTACTTTCCGCAGGCCGACCGCGTCGGTCCGTTCGAGGGTGAGCCGCCGGCCGCAGCGGTTTACCGGCAGGACCGGTTGCTCGGTTATGCGCTGCGTACCGCGGACATTGCACCGATCCCGGCCTATTCCGGCAAGCCGATCAACCTGCTGGTCGGGGTGGATGTCGCCGGTCTCATTACCGGGCTGGAGGTTATTCAGCACTCCGAGCCGATCCTGCTGGTGGGCGTGTCCGAGCAGGATCTCAGTCACTACGTCGAGCAGTATCGCGGCGTGTCGGTGCGCAAGCAGGTGAAGATCGGCGGTGCGCCGCGCGAGGGCTACGTGACCATCGACGGCATCTCCGGTGCCAGCATCACCGCCATGGTCATGAATGCCACGGTCGTGAAGGCGGTACGGAAGGTGGCCGAGTCGCGCGGCATCCCGGTACCGGAGGGCGGCGCTGTGCGCTTGCCGGCGCCTCTGGACCGGGAGCAGGAAACGGCGCCGGTGGACACGCCGGCCTGGTGGTTCGGGAGCCGCGATGAACCGTTCTGGGTGAACGTGTGGCGTGAGCGGGCCTGGCAGATCGTGATCCTGTGCACTGCGCTGGCCGTGCTGACCGTCATCCTGCTGTTCCAGGACTGGCTCGCACGCCGGCCACGTCTGCTGCGCGTGGTGCGTACCGGGTTCCTGCTGTTCACTTTCTTCTTCATCGGCTGGTATGCACTGGCACAGCTTTCGGTAATCCACGTCCTGACGTTCATCAATGCGCTGCTGCACCAGTTCAGCTGGGAGTCCTTCCTGGTCGATCCGCTGATCTTCATCCTGTGGGGGTTCGTGGCGCTGACCCTGTTGCTGTGGGGCCGTGGTGTGTATTGCGGCTGGCTGTGTCCGTTCGGCGCATTGCAGGAACTGCTGCACCAGCTGGCGCAACGCGCCGGCCTGCGCGAGTACCGGCTGCCCGACGTAGTACATGAACGGCTCACGGCGCTCAAGTACGTGATCTTCGTAGCCCTGTTCGGCCTGTCACTGCAATCGATCGGCTACGCGGCCAAGGCGGCCGAGGTGGAACCGTTCAAGAGTGTGATCGTCATGCACTTCATCCGCGATGGTGTGTACTTCTGGTATGCTGCGGCGCTGCTGTTACTGGCGGTATTCAACCGCAAGTTCTTCTGCAAATACCTCTGCCCGCTCGGTGCGGCGCTGGCGATTCCGGCGCCGCTGCGCACCTTCGACTGGTTGCGCCGGCGCAAGGAATGCGGACGTCCCTGCCAGATCTGCGCCGTCCAGTGTGAGGTACAGGCCATCCGTCCCACCGGCGAGATCAATCCCAACGAGTGCCACTACTGTCTCGATTGCCAGGTGACCTACTGGGACGACCACCAGTGCCCGCCACTGGCGGAAAAGCGCATACGCCGGGAACGGAGCAGGGCCGCGCTCGATCGCCTGGCTTCTCCATAGCGGGACCCCCTCCCGCCCGTCGCACACCCGGTCACGGCGGCTGTCCACGCGCGGCGGTGCATGTCCATACGGCCTGAAAAAACGCAACCCGATGAAATTCCTTGTGAATGCCGTGTGCCCTGGGCACCTTAACCTACGTCAAGGTATCCCGTGGGCACACCGGTAGCATGCCCGGCAAGAAGGTAATCTTGCCAAGAGGAGGGGTTCATGATGGAAATCCGTATGCACAGGCTGGTCGGCATGGTGATGAGCGCGGTACTGGCAATGGCCTCGCTGGCTGCCATGGCGCAGTCCGAACACCCGGGTACGACACCGGGCGAAATGCGTTACAAGGGTGCCCCGGTCCCCATGCAGGAGGGTTCCAGGGATGTACTGACGGAGGGGGCTCCGCAGTTGACCAAGGAGGAGTTCGCCAGGGCCAAGAAGATCTATTTCGAGCGCTGTGCCGGCTGTCACGGTGTGCTGCGCAAGGGAGCGACCGGCAAGCCGCTGACCCCGGACATCACCCGGCCGAAGGGCATGGACTACCTCAAGGTGTTCATCAACTTCGGTTCGCCCGCCGGTATGCCCAACTGGGGCAGTTCGGGGCAGCTGACCGAGGAAGAGGTCAATTTGATGGCCCGCTACCTGATGAACGATCCGCCCATTCCGCCGGAGTTCGGCATGGCGGACATGAAGGCGACCTGGAAGGTGCTGGTCCCGCCGGAGAAACGCCCGAAGAAGAAAGAGAACAGTTACGACCTCAACAACATCTTCTCGGTCACGCTGCGCGACAGCGGCCAGATCGCCCTGATCGACGGCGACAGCAAGAAGATCATCAATGTCATCAAGACCGGCTACGCGGTGCACATCTCGCGCTACTCGACCTCCGGGCGTTACCTGTTCGTGATCGGGCGGGATGCCAAGGTCAACCTGATCGACCTGTGGATGAAAAAGCCGGACAACGTGGCGGAGATCAAGGTCGGCATGGAGGCGCGTTCGGTAGAGACTTCCAAGTATCCGGGCTATGAAGACAAGTATGCGATCGCCGGTGACTACTGGCCGCCGCAGTACGTCATCATGAAGGGGGATACGCTGGAGCCACTGAAGATCGTTTCCACGCGTGGCTACACGGTTGACACCCAGGAGTACCACCCGGAACCGCGTGTCGCCGCGATCGTGGCCTCCCATGAGCACCCGGAGTTCATCGTCAACGTGAAGGAGACCGGCAAGGTGCTGATGGTGAACTACGCAAACATCGACAATCTCAAGGTGACCACCATCGGCGCGGCGCGGTTCCTGCACGACGGCGGATGGGACTCGACACACCGCTATTTCCTCACCGCAGCCAACAAGTCGAACAAGATCGCGGTGATCGATTCGAAAGAGGACAAGCTGGCGGCGCTGGTCGATGTCACCAGGATTCCGCACCCGGGCCGCGGCGCCAACCTCACGGATCCGGAATACGGCCCGGTCTGGGTGACCAGCGCCCTGGGTAACGAGAATGTCACCGTCATCGGTACCGACCCGGCCGGGCACAGGCAGAATGCCTGGAAGGTGGTGCGCACCCTGAAAGGACAGGGTGGCGGTTCGCTGTTCGTGAAATCCAATCCCCACTCCGGCAACCTGTGGGTGGATTCACCGCTCAACCCGGATACGAAGATCAGCCAGAGCGTTGCGGTGTACGACGTGAACCACCTCGACAAGGGCTTCGAGGTGTTGCCGATCGCCGAGTGGGCCGGCATCAAGGGTGAAGGGCCCAAGCGCGTGGTGCAGCCGGAGTACAACGCGGCCGGCGACGAGGTCTGGTTCTCGGTGTGGAGCGGCAAGGACGAGGAGTCCGCCATCGTGGTGGTGGATGACAAGACCCGCAAGCTCAAG
>CAZMAK010000100.1:0-7926 GCA_964564245.1 uncultured Ectothiorhodospiraceae bacterium
AGAGCGAAGCAGGACGCCCGAGCCGAGAGCAACGCAGGGAGCAGTTGCCGAGAAGGCCAGGATGAGGGGGTCTAGTTCAAACAGTTAACCAGATCTGATCCCCTCACCCCAACCCTCTCCCGGAGGGAGAGGGGGTGAATGGGGCAGAAGTATTCATGAACATTCCGTGTGCTTCCGTGGCCGCGTTCCGAAAATCCGGTGCCGGCCAGTGCCATTGCCGCACGGTTTTCTGCGGCAGGCTAGCGAGCGGACAGCTCCCGTGCACGCTGTTCCGCTTCCGCGGCGCCGCGGGAATCGTTCTGCGCGTGGCGGGCACGCGCGATCAGCTGCCAGTTGCGCGCCTGCTGCAGGTTATTGCCCGGCGCGAGGCTGGTGGACTTGGCCGCCAGCTGTTCGGCCGCCTGGGCATCGCCCTGCGCAAGCCGCACGGTCGCGAGGTGATACCACAGCACGGGGTTGCGGGGTTCAATGCGAATGGCCCGTTCCAGCGAGGCCGCGGCGGATTCCAGGTCACCGGAGTTGGCCTGCTGTTCGGCGGTATCGAGCAGCGCCACCACGGCGGGCGCCTGGGTACGGGGTGCCGCCGGTAATGGTTGCGGCGCGATCACACCGGATGACGGATAGGGCGCGGGCTGCACAACCGGCGACTGCGACCCCGACTCCACGACCGGTGGCGGCAGGCGGACATCCCGCGGGGGATAGTAGACATTCGGCGCGCACGCCTGCAGCAGCCACAGCATCAGTAACAGCACACCGGCCCGAACCGGAAGAATCCGCATCACCTGAACAACTCCTTGAACCAGTCAACCGCCTCCGGCAGTGCGTTGCCGTGCGCACAGGCGGCCTGCTCCTGCGGCGCACTGCCGGTAATGAACGGTAATTGTACGGCATCCGGGCAGGAGGAATCAGCCAGCAGCCCGCTTTGCGGGTCGATCCAGTGATATTCGATCCCGTCGGTGGCGGTCTGCGTCCAGTTACTGTCGTCGAACCGGGCAAACAGGTCACGCCACACGAGCAGCGCGCCGGAAGCGCCGGTCAGCCCGGTCGGCTGGTTGTCATCGCGGCCGACCCAGATCACGCCGAGCCGGTCGCCGGTGAAACCGGCGAACCAGCTGTCACGCAGGTCATCCGTGGTCCCGGTCTTGCCGGCGACGTTGCGGTCGGCCGGCAACACGTTGTAGATCGCCTGCCCGGTACCGATCCGCACCACGTACATCATGGCGGTGGTGATCAGCCGGGCATATTCGGGCCGGATCGCCGCACGCACGTTCAGGGGATAGCGTTGCAGCGGGCTCCTGTCCGCCGACAGGACCGCGGTGATGGCCCGCAGCGGGGTATCGAAGCCGCCACTGGCATAGGTCTGGTACATGCGGGTCACCTGCAACGGCGTCATCTCGGTTGCACCCAGCAGCAGGGAGGGATACGGGTTCAGCTTGCAGTCCACACCGAGCCGGCGCAGGGTAGCGATCACGTTATCGACGCCCAGGTCCAGTCCCAGCCGTGCGGTACTGACGTTGTAGGAATGCGCCAGCGCCAGGTACAACGGGACCTCGCCGTGATTCTCCCGGTCGTAGTTCTTTGGCTCCCAGACAGTCCCGTTGCGCGCCTTCCAGGTCAGCGGACTGTCGTCCAGCAGGGTCGCCAGCGTGTAATGGTCCGGGTGTTCCAGCGCGGTAAGATACACCGCCGGCTTGATCAGTGACCCGACCTGGCGACTGGCATCCAGCGCACGGTTGAAACCGGCGAACCGTGGATCACGTCCACCGGCCAGCGCCAGCACCTCGCCACCCTGCGCGGAGGTCACCACGCCCGCGCCTTCCAGCTTGCCGTGGCCGGAACCACGTGCCGCCTCGATCCCGTTCAGGCGCGTTTCGAGCGCGTCCTCCAGCGCCCACTGCACCTGCGGGTCCAGCGTGGTGAAGATCCGCAGGCCCTCGGAGGTAATGTCCTCGTCGCGGTAATCGGTGTGCAGCTGGCGGCGCACCAGGTCGAGAAAGGCCGGGAACGGGTTGATCGCCTTGTGCCCGGTACCGATGTTGAGCCGCTGGGTCTTCGCGCGCGCCGCCTGCTGTGGATCGAGCAGCTTCATCTGCGCCATGACATCCAGCACGAGGTTGCGGCGTTCGCGCGCACGCTCCGGGTGCTTCCACGGGTTGTAGTAGGACGGCCCCTTGACCAGGCCGACCAGCAGTGCGTACTGGTCCACCGTCAGGTCCGACAGCGGACGATCGAAATAGAAATAGCTGGCCAGGCCGAAGCCGTTGATCGAACGCCGGCCATCCTGTGCCAGGTAGACCTCGTTCAGGTAGGCCTCGAGGATTTCATCCTTGCTGTAGTGGAACTCCAGCAACAGGGCCATGATCGCTTCGTTGATCTTGCGCGCCAGCGAACGCTCGTTGGTCAGGAAGAAGTTCTTCACCAGCTGCTGGGTCAGGGTGCTGCCGCCCTGCACCACGCCATGGGCGCGCACATTGGCCCACATGGCACGCACGATCGCCAGCGGGGAAACCCCGTGGTGGTGGTAGAAATTGCGGTCCTCGATGGCAATCAGCGCGTTGGTCAGGCCGACCGGCACCTCGTCCAGCTTGAGCAGCACCCGGTCCTCGTTGTGCGCCGGGTAGAAGCTGCCGACCAGCACCGGATCCAGCCGCGCCAGGCTGACTGACTTGCCGGTGCCGAGATCCGACAGGGTCCCGATGGTGTTCCCGGAGAACACGACGCGCAGGCGGCGGGACGGCTCCTCACCGTCCCAGAAGGTAAAGGCACGGCTCATTACGTGGAAGGTATCGCGATTGCGTGAATACTGGCCGGCCTGGTGCACCGCGTTGACGGAACGGTAGTCGAGCGCGCGCAGCTCGCTGGCAAACTGCCCGGGACTCAGTTCGCGACCGGCATACAGTTCCAGTGGCCGCGCATAGACGCGCGCCGGCAGCGACCAGCGCTTGCCGTTGAACTGGGAAGTCACCTGCACGTCAAGCCACACCACATAGCCCGCAAACACCAGCAGCAGGGCCAGCAGCAGGTGGAACCAGGGGAACGATCTGCGCGTACGATTGCGGCGTGAATGGTTACGGCCGCGTTTGCGTCGTCGAGCCATGAATACACGAACCTTCAATGATGGACCGGGCCGGCGCCGGGCGCCGGTGACCGGAAATTGCAGCGGGCGATCCGGCCGTCAGCGGGCAGTGCCGGCAAACACTTTCTTGAGCAACTCCGAGGTACGCGCAACCGGATTCGTGCGGATGCGACGCTCTTCCTCCGCCAGCATCAGGAACAGGCCATCCAGCGTCTTTGTCGTGACATAGCCGTCGATATCGGTAGTGTCCTTCGACAGCAGGCTGCCGAGTCCACCGGCCTTCGCCACCATGTTCTTGTAGGTGGCCGTGACACCCGCCTGCGAGGTCGCCGCTGCCACAATCGGGCGCATTCTTTCGGTCAGCTCCGGCCCGGTCCGCTCCCGGAAATACTGTGTGGCCGCATCGTCGGGCCCGGCCAGGATGCCCCGGGCATCCTCCAGGCTCATGGTCTTGATCGCGTCGCGAAAGACCGCCGCCGCTTCCGGCACGGCGCGTTCCGCCGCATGGTTCATGGAGGCAACGAACTCGTCCGCCATCCGGTCCTGGTGCAACATGCGCAAGGCCTTCTCCACCCGCGCCAGGCTTCCCGGCATCGGAATCCTGACTTTGGCATTGTCCAGAAACCCGCCGTCCTTGCCGAGCGCGGTCACGGCATACTGTGTGCCCTTGCCCAGTGCCTCCTTCAGACCGGCGACCATGTCATCATTACTGAGTGTACCGGCCGCCGGAGCACCGGCCGGCGCACTGTCACCCATCGCGCCCTTGAGCTTGTCCAGATAATCCGACAGACCTGCGTGGACCAGCCAGCTGGTCAGGGCCAGCATGGCAAACACCGCCAGTCGCCATGATATTTTTTCCATCGGAATTCTCCTGTATGGGAACGCGCTAAAAGTAACACAGAACCCGAGGCCGGACATAATGGCCGCGTGCGGTATCCGTCAGGACCCGCGGGACGCGGAAACCGCTCCCGTCGTACCACTCGATTGCTCCGGAACGCGGCACAGACAGGACGGCAGACAAAAAAATCCCCGGTTCGTCGCCGAAACCGGGGAAATTTACGGAGCCAGTAGTACGTATCCGAAAAAAATGCCCCCCTGCGTACCGGGGGGCCAGTTTACGGAGACGTTGAAATCTTCAGTGACGGTTTGCGGCCGCGCCGTGCAATAGCGACCATCCCGAACAGGCCGGACAGTGACAGCAACAGGGTGGTCGGGAGCGGAACAACCGATGGCTGCGGTACATGACAGTGCCTGCCATGATCACCCGGGTAATCGCCATGCCAGCCTTCTTCGCCAGGAAATCCGGTGTGGTGAGGATGCCCGTAACTGCGGTGCAGGTAACCGTCCCCGACCTGTCCGGGATGTCCCGGGGCGAACCAGTCATGCCGGCCGGTATCGTTCGATGACACCCAGCCACCGTAGGAAGCGGACCCGAAATGCGGAATATTATCGCCGGGCCAGCCGTCGCCGCCATACACGTCACCCGGACCGTTATGCCGGCCTGCATCGTGTGCATGCGAGCCGGGTGCGCCCGTCATGCCACCATGGTGGTCCATCGCGTCGTAACCAATCCGGTTCGCGGAAACGTCCGCCCCGGCCGTGAGCATGGCAACTGCCAGCAGGGCGCGGGTTATTGATTGCGTTGTTATCTGGATATTCATTATTCTGCCTCCTCGTTGCAGAGAACCCTGATTTCACTTCATCGTTTTTTTGGAAGTCTGGACAACCTGCAGGCTGGGAGAAGTCGCCCGGCCGTGGAAATTCCTGTCAGCCATACCGGACAGTTCGTCACGAAGGGCCCTGACCATGGACTTGTAGCTGTTGAACGGTTTACTGGAACCGCGTTTACCGACCGGTTCGACCAGGCCGGCGATTTCGTCCTGCTCACCGTCGTCGCCGCTGATATGCCGGTAGACCCGGATGATGTAGCAATCCATAGGAACGCCCGTGTTTATAATTGTGGGTAGCTGTTCGCTGTTTTTCTGTACTCAACCTTACCGGCTGGTGACTTACGGATGACTTACAGATAGAGAAATCGGGTGGAAACCGACGACTGCAGACACGGATGAACGGGCGGCGGAAAGGTGAATAACCTGCGCAGGACGGGAAATAAGCGGGACGACCGCTGTTGCCTGATTGCCGGCGGTGGGCCGGACAGCCCGGTCAGCCGGTCTGCTGGTAGAGATTCAGGATAGACTGGTAGATGGATTGCGTCTCACGGGTAGGCGCCAGGCCCAGCACCACGGACAGGACATGCCGGCACTGGCGATAGGCGGTCATCGCCTCGGACAGCTGGCCGGCCTGCACATGGCAGATCATCAGGCGCTGGTAGAACCGCTCGACCAGATCATCCACTTCAATGCCCTTCTGGTAGCAGGTAATGGCAAGGACCGGGGCATCATGCTGCTCCCAGAAGCGACCCAGTTCGATCAGGCAGTGGATGAACTTGTTGCGCAGGCGTTCGTGCAAGGAGACGGACCAGCAGGTGGTATCCTCGCGGGACAGGAAGTGGCCCTGGTAGAGCCGGATGATTCGCTCGGTGCCGGCCTGAATGGCCCGGGTCGATTGTGCCTCGGACGGTGGCTGCCGGATCACCTTGCGCAGTCCGGAAACCGTGCGCTCGAATTCCCAGACGTCCACCCAGACCCGTTCACTGTTCAGTGTCAGTTGTGCATCGCGCAACAACAGGAAACGGTCATCTCCCAGGTATTTGCGTAACCGGTGCAGGGTGGTTTCAAAGGCCTGACGAGCCTGGTCGCCTTCCTGGTCCGGCCAGAGGATCGAGGCCAGCAGGCCGGTACTGACCTGGCGACCGCCGGCTGCAATCAGGGCCTTGAGCAATTGCAGCGGTTTGCCCGGGGCCTTGCGCGCATGACATATCGGCTTTCCGTCGCGAACCAGCGAGAAGCGTCCCAGCGTAAAGATTTTCAGCGAGTCCTGGTTATCCATGTTGTGGCGGCAATCAACGAGCGTGGTCTGTATTTGTCCATGCGTGTGTTCCGGCGACCAGCCCTGGCATACGCCAGGGACAGTTCCGGGCACCGCAGGGTGCACATGCGTATAATTATTGCATGAAACAAGCCACTCGTTCCAGCTTATTGGAATTTATATCTTTTTTTAGCGAATTGCCGGCCTGACATAACGGGCAGGTGTAAAGGAGTCCTGACACAACTGTCACACTGACCATACCCTGACGATTCATTTTATTATTTTAACTCATATGGTTATATGATATTCGTCAGCCACGCCGCAGGAGTGCGAAAACCTGACACCGATTCCCCCGAACCACGGTTCCGCGCACCTGCCCCAGGCGGCTGGCCTCGCGCCACCAGACCATGCGGCCAGGCCGCAGGCGGGATTCCGTGGCACCGGTATACTCACGCGTTACTTGCCGGTTTGTTGCTGTGTCGGCTCCATCCACTTCTGCAGTTCTTTCTGCCGCTTTTCGGTAATGGAACCTTTCTCATTCGCCTTCTTCTCCAGCTCGGCAATCATGTCGGCCTCTTTCTGGAAGTTCTGTGCCAGCGCGTCGTTGTAAACCACGACCTTGAAATGGTTCTTGCGCAGGTCCACGACGTAGTTATTGAACTTCTCATGCAGATACCTGTGCAGCGTGAGCTGGCGGGTCTGGGGATCGTCGATGTTGTCGTACTGGGCGTCCATCACGTCCAGCACCTTGACCAGATGCCAGCCTGCAGGTGATTGCACCGGTCCACCGATCACATCCGGTTTGAGCTTGAAGGTGAATTCATCCAGTCCGGGAAAGCCGGTGCCTTGCTTGACCCAGCCCAGTACACCGAGCGTGGTCTTCGCCTTCGGATCGGTGGAATATTGCTGCGCGGCCTGGTACATGGTGATTTCACCCTTTTCGATCCGCTGCTTGATGTCTTCGGCTTCTTTTTTGGTCGCAACCACGACCATCTGCACCTTGCGCGATTCCGGGACCGCCAGGTGGTCGACATTGTCCATGAAATAGGTCCTGAGCTGGTCGTCAGACGGCTGCCAGGTCTTCAACAGCTTCTCGCGGTGGACATTGATCAAGTGCGTCTTGCGGAATTCGGCGGTGCGAAGGTCAAATTCCGGGTCCTTGTCCATGCCCGCAGCGCGTGCCTTCTCCACCATCAGCCTGTTGTCGATATAGTTATTCAGACGCTTCAGACGCTCTTCATTGTCATCGACATAAAACTGCGACAGCGAGGCACGGAAATCGGCCCCGCGCATCTCGGTTTCCACGTCACTCCACGTGACACCTCTCCCATCGATGGTCGCAAGCACGTCCGTGGGTTTGCGCTTTGAATCATAATCCGTGTTCAACACAGATTCGTTGATGCTGACCTTGGCATCGGCACGCAAGCGATCACGCAGGCTGTCCTTCAGCTTGTCGAATTTCCCATTACGTATTTTTGCCTCGATCGCGAGCTTCAGATCATCGTTGAGTTCGTTCGTCGGGCTGATGCTCTTTTTATAGAAGTCGCTGACTTCTTCTTTACTGACCGGAATCTTGCCGATCAGCACCCTGGACCGGTACATGTCGGCGAGGATGGCTTCCTCGAATTTTTTCATGTCTGTCAGGTATTTTTTTTCCTTGTCCGTGCCTTTCTCCTTTGCGTCCAGGTAAATCAGGTTCGCGCTGATCGCCTTGTCCAGCAGGGTAATGATTACCTTGTTGCGGTCGCGTGTACCCAGTGCCGGTATCGACACACCGACCATTGCGGAACTGTTCAGCATCTTGTTCAATGAACTGAAGGTGATGGTCTCGTCGCCGACGCGCGCGATGACATCAGCGGGCTCGCTTGCGCCTGCGCCTTGTTTCCCGGCTGGTTCGCTTGCACCAGCGTCTTGTTGCGCGG
>CAZMAK010000101.1:0-7887 GCA_964564245.1 uncultured Ectothiorhodospiraceae bacterium
AAGGTTGCCGGGCATGGCGCACCGATCCCGCTGCTTCGCTAATCGACCGTGCGCTTCAGTACCGTATCCGCGAACGGGCCCGGGTTTTCCAGTGCCTGCCGGCAGTGTTGCGCGTACCTTCCGGACAGTACCGGCAGGAGGCTGATGTTGCCGCTCATGTACGCAAAATGACGGTCGATGGCGGCATCGATCCGGTCTGTGGTCACGGCCCTCGCCGCCTGGTCGCCATGGGCCTTGCTGGCAAAGGTCAGTGCGAAGATGATTGCCCTTTCTCGCAGGCGGTCGTTGCGGTCCACCGCCTCGCGTTCACCCGAGATCGAGGCGGCCCTGGAAAGAATCCCGTAGTAGGCCGCACAGGTGGCATATTCACCGGTCAGCGCATCCAGTACGCGTATATTGACCTCCCCGGCGTCTGCGCAGTAACCGGCTACGGGCAGGAACAATGCAATGAAGGTGATCAGCTTTCTCATGGGTTCATCCCGCTGTTCGCCAGGGAATCAGGGCGGTGGAACTGTATCCGGACACCTTCGTGCCGGGCTCTCTCCGGACTTGACCGTTTACCTGCCGGCCGGCGTATCGTATATGGCCATTTCGCGCTCGTGTCGCTGCGGGTCCGGGTCTGCGACCGACTCGACGGCCTCGATCCGCCTCACGTACGTCTCCGGCAGGTGATTTTCCCGGGCACCCCGTAACACATGGTACCTGTACCAGTGGAACGGTCTCAGGCCCGGGTCGGTCTTCGTTGCCTGGTAGGTCGACGCGTGGACGATCTCGCCGGATTGCGTGACCAGTGTAACTTCTTTCTCTGCGTAGCCGTTACCCACGCCCTCCGCCCGGTCCAGTGCGGGCTTCTCGGCATCGTCGATCGCGTAGACGACGCCGGCCACCGAGTGCCCGGGATTACCGTCAGGGTACGCATCACACTTGGCCGAGCCATCCCTGCCGATCTTGTGGAACCGCAGCGCATGTCCGGTGAGCGTTGCAGTCGTCACCGGTCTGGCCGACGAAACCCTGCCCCGGAGCCTGGTGATCGACATGTTCGAGCCGTACGCGAAATAGAGCATCGGAAAACACCATTGAAAAGTCAGTTATCCGGCAAATCATTCGTGAGCCTGTGCCGGGACGCAAACCACAGCACCAGCGCAATCGACAGGAATATCGCCTGCCCGATGACGAAATAGTGCCGCTGTGCGTGCAAGGCCGGCACCGCGATCCCGGCCACCCCCGCATTGACCAGCATCTGGAAGAAACCCTGCATCGAGGCCGCCGTGCCGCGGTGATGCGGGAAGCAATCCAGTGCGAGGATGGTGATCGCGGGCATGATCATGGCAGTGCCGATCGCATAGATCACGAGGGGGCCGATGGTGAACACGATGGTGGCCTCGAACAGTGTCACCTGGACGAGGTTGAGGACCACACCCGTGGCGAGCACGCCGAACCCGGTGCTGACGATGCGTCCGGGCGGTAAGCGATGCGACAGGCGGCTGGAGATGAAGGCACCCAGCATCAGACCGCCGACCATCGGGATGAACTGGACCCCGAAGTCATCCGCGCCCAGGCCGAGGAAATCGTAGATGACCGTCGGTGCGCCGGCGATGTAGAGAAAGATCCCGGCAAACGTAAAGCCCAGGCTCAGTGTCATCAGCGGGAACAGGCGGTGCTGCAGCGTCCTCGCGTAGACACGCGCCACGACCCGCGGCCGCACCGACTGGCGCAATGCCTCCGGCAGGGTCTCGCGGATGTAGACCGTCATCCCGATGAGCAGTCCCCCGAACAGGCACAGGAACCAGAACACGCTGCGCCAGCCGTAGTGATCGTGGAGCCAGGCACCCAGCACCGGTGCAATGGCCGGCGCAACCGCAAACACCAGCGTCACCTGCGACATCGCCCGGTGCGCGCTTTCGGCATCGTGCGCATCGCGGATCATCGCCCGCCCGGCAATCAGGCCGCCACTTGCCGCAAAACCCTGCAGCGTGCGCAACCCGATGAAGGTGGTGGCGTCGGCAGCCAGCGCACAGCCGACGGAGGCAAGGACATACAGCGACAGGCTGCCCATGATCACCCGCCGGCGCCCGAAATGATCCGACAGGGGGCCCCACAACAACGTGGAGACCGCGAAGGCCACCAGGTACACCGACAGGCTCTGGCTCAGCAGTGCACGGCTGATGCCGAATGCCGTCTCGATGTCCGGGAAGGACGGCAGGTAGGCGTCGATGGAGAACGGCCCTACCATCGACAACAGTGCGACGATGAACGTCAGGCGGTTATGCACGCCGGGACGGGTAGCAGCGGGATCGGCAGAAGGTGGCAGCAAGGGGCTCGGGAAAACCGGAATGAAGACCGGCGCGACTGGATCGCGCCAGGCCATGCTCACAGGTTACATAGGTCAAAAATGTGCTCTGACAGCGTTTACTTATAACAGATGCCGCCCGGGTGAGCCAGCCATCACGGCCATGCCATTCCGGCGCAGGCCGGAAGCCGGTCATGGCATCGTTGTGCAGGTCGTGATTCCCTGCGCCCCTGCTCGGCCGTCCGGTGACCGACCGGGCCGTTTTCCGGCAGTTTCGTATTGAGGTTTTCTTCCGGTTGCGACACTATTGGCGGAAATCGACTGAGAATAACGGGAGGGGCGACAGCATGGATCGTGGCGTAATCAATATCGTTGTCTTGGTGTTGCTGCTTGTATGTTTCTGGATATTCTTTCTCTGGAAAAACTCGCACAAACTGAACGACGTCATCAAGGTGGTTGCACGGCAGCATCACCTCATCCGGCACGATGAGCGCGTGCGCGCCGTGTGCCGGGCTATTCACCTGATCAATCCGAATGTCTCGGCGGGTACCGATTATGTCATCAGCCACGATGATCCGGCCCGCGACCCGGTCATCACGGAATGGAAGGCCGATAATGCACCATGCCCGACCGAGGAACAGATCCAGCATGCGCTGGCGGAAGTCGAGAGCCGCTATCACGAAGAGGAATATGCCCAGATGCGGCGCGCGGAATATCCGAGCATCGAAGAGCAGCTGGAGGCAGCCTACGAGGCGCGCAACGGCAATCCGGGCATGCAGGCGATGGTGGACGAGAAGATTCGTCTCGTCAGGGAGAAATATCCCAAATCAGACATCTGACCCCGGAAAGGCCTGGATGAGCGACCGCCGCAGTGGCTCCGGGCGCATTTATTTGCGGAATACACCCCTGACAAACCGGATCTGGCCCTCGCGAAGACTGCGCGTCGCGTTCTCGGCCTTCAGTGCGAGATTGTCGACGTATACCGACAGGCTCAGTTGTACCTGTGCAGTGGCCTCGGGTGTGGAGTTCGCGGGAGTCCCGCCCAGTTGGCCGGCGCTGGCATCCTCGAAGCATTCCACGAGAAATCCGGTCGTGCCGAGCATGGCATGCATCTCTTCCACGGAAACCAGGGCATTGTCGGCCGGGTCGGTGGCCCACGGCAGCGGGAAATAGGATACCGCCGTTTCCCCGGCAGCCATTTCCTGGAAGGCGAAGCGGCCGCCCGGCTTGAGCACCCGGTAGACTTCGGCGTACAGCTGGCGCTTGTCCGCGATGTTCATGCCGACGTTCTGCATCCAGACGACTTCAAAGGAATCACCCGGGAACGGCAGATCCAGTGCGCTGCCCCTGTGCACTTCGATCCGCTCGTCCAGGCCGGTCAACCGGTTCAGCAGCGCCGCACCCGTGCAGTAATCCCCGGACAGATCGATGCAGTCCACGTAGCAGCCGGGGGCGGCGGCAAGCATCCGGGCGGGTCCGGCCAGCCCGGCACCGATATCGAGCACGCGATCCTCGGCCCGGATCCGCGCCAGCTCCTGCAATACCTGTGACGCCCGGAATCCGCCGGTATGGAAATGGTCGAGCGCCCCCAGCGTCTCCGGCGACAGGCGTTGCCCGGGATCCAGACCGGCCGTACGCAGTGCTGCCAGGATGCGAGCCTCGATATCGCCGGCCGCGTAGTGTGTATCCATGCCTGCCATGGCCAGGCCCGATCGGCCGTTAACCGCCCGCCTTTTTCAGGTGCCGGATGGCCCTGTCGATGACGTAGCCGAGATTGTTGCCCGAGACATTGTCCTGGGCGAGCATCAGCACCCTGGTCATGTCGGCTTTACTGATCTTGTCGGTAATGGCTTGCAGCAGCGGGCGTTGGTCCTTGTAGCTCGCCTTCTCATAAAGCTCGATGCCGAGATCGGTATAGCCATTGCTGAAGGCCCGCTCGGCGGCCGCTTGCGCTTCATAGCTGCTGCCCCGCGCGAATCTGCTGTTATAGGTCCCCGATGCGTTCGACTTCTCGTCATCTGCCTGGCCGATCTGGAACATCTCGCGGATGATCGGTTCGGCCTTGCTGCGATCCTTCGCGACCTTGTCCGAGTCCATGAGCCGCTGATCGAGGCCCAGCTTGCCGCGATCATCCTTTACGACATCATGCTTCTTCGCATAGCTCCTGGCGCCGTCCACATCGCCGCTGGCGATCATGCCGTCGATGACTTGCAAATGGAATCCGTCCTTGACTCGAGGATCGCCGGACCAGGCGTCGATGAGCTTCTCGACCTCGTCCGACTTTCCGGCCGCTGCCATTTCGGGAATAAGATCGTGATAGCAGTGCCACAGGTCTCTTTGCTTGCTGATCGTGTTGGCGATCGCAAGCGCCTGTTCCGCATTTTGCGTTCGCCCGACGGTGGTGCATAGCAGCTTGCCGGCGGAGTCGCTGTAGAGATTGCCGATCGTCATATAATGCGCGGCGGCGTCGAGATCCTTCTGCGCCAGGGCCACGAGAAACCGGGCGGCGGTGAAGGCCGGGAAGTGACCTCGGCTTCCGCTGTTGTAGTCGACCTGCCCGTACTCGCGCACGCGCAGGTCGGAAATCTTCTTGATGGCGGCATTGGCCTTGCCGGGTTCGCCGAGCTTCTGGCGTGCGATCGCCATGGCGCCATAGGCATCGTCGAACCACGCTGTATCGCTGTTGGGCTTCTTCAGGGCCGAGGCGAGCGTGTCGAGCCCGGATTCGATCGCATCGGCTGCTTTTTCGTCCTGCGCCTTTTCCTTGGCATCGGGCGGGACGAAGTTGTCGTCGAAGCTTTTATCGGATGAGCCGAGGCTTTCGAGGATGCGGTCGGGGCAGATGCCATATTTATCGTAGAACGGGGACAGGCCCATCAGGCGTGCAGCGAGCGTACAGGCCGCAACTTTCGTCTCAATGATCGAGTATGTCGCCTTGCGGCTCTCATCAATGCCGTATCTCTTATCCGTCTCCGAGGCGATCTTCATCTTCAGGCCGGTGTCGACGTCGCCGGCCAGCATCGCGGCGACGACCAGCTTGTCGACCGAGTCGGTATCGGCCTTGTAGCCGAGCTTGTCGGTGAAATAGGCGTATTTGTCGAGCGCTGCCTTGACGTCGCCCCTGTTCGCATAGTTGATCGCGAGCGTTAGCGTGGCGTTGGCCGCGTCCTGCCCGCTGATCGCGCCGGATTTGAGCTCGTTCTCGAGTTCGTCGGCGACTACGGGCCATCCGTCCTTAAGGTCGTCCGTGGCGAGAACGCTCAGCAAGGCACTGACGCGCTCGCTGCCTTGCGCGGGTATGGCAGACATATAGGTTTCGATTGCAGCCTTCACCTCGTCCGGCTTGTGGCAACCGGCCGCGGCGAGTGCGACCTGGACCAGCTCCCTGGAGTAGGCGGGCTTGTTGATCTTGATATTGTCGAGCGATTGGTCGGCAGCGGAAAATCCCCTGTCGCACACCAGCCGTTCGGCATCGGCAAAGGCATTGGCGGGTGAGCCGGACGTGTCCCGGGTCGCATTAGTGCCGAATGGCGTGAGACAATCCACGGTCGGGTCGGCATAACATTTGGCGCGTGGTGCAAGCGCATCACGCTTCTGTTTCAGTCCTGCGAGCGTGATGCCGTCGACGGCCTGCCCCGCGGCAATGGCGCGGCCGGTGGCCGTATCGGTGTTCCCGGCGACCGCTTCGACCTCTTTGATCATCTGGTTGTAGCTATCCAGTCGCTGCAGGGGATCGAGATTATCCTTCTCCTTCTGCAGGGTATCGTGCACCTTTGCGATCGTGTTCTGTGCCGCCGTTTCCGGATCCCCGCAGGCCGAAACCAGTAGCATGCCGGCCAATATCATGTATTTCGCGCTGATGTGCATCGCCATTCCCCTTGTTACGTTTTTCGTTTGACTGGCTGGTGAGGCCGAACCCTTGCAACCGTCCCTTCAATCATGGCGCCGGTGAGGCACCCCTTGTCATCGAGGTCGCTTCAGTGGTTCGTTGCCAGGGTTGCAGAAGCATAGCCGATTTTTCACGGGAATCTAGCCGGGAAACGGCAGCCACACCGGTGTCTCCGTCACTGACATTCCCGCGAGCCGGCCACCCTGCCCTGCCCGTCTGCCATCCGGGCCGGCATCCTGGTCCGGTGTTCCCCTTTACTCCACCGGAGTTGGAAATGGGACGGTGGGATTAGTTCCATCATTTCCACCGTTTCCTTGCCCCGCTAGAACAGCGCCATCTGCGTCGTGTCCGGCGGCGGCCGGAAGTGCCGTGTATCGAGGGCGGGTGGCTCGCGGAATCCCAGCCTCCGGCTGGCAATTTCGAAACGCCGTGCCAGCATACCTGCATAGGACCCGGTACCGGTCATGCGGGTACCGAAGGTCGCGTCATACGCCTTCCCGCCACGTGCCTCGACGATACGCCGGAGCACATGCCCGGCCATGTCCGGCCGGTGGGTGTCCAGCCATTCCCGGAACAGGTCCTTGACCTCGTGCGGCAGGCGCAGCAGGACATAACCGGCGCCGGTCGCCCCGGCCTCCCTGGCCTTGCCCAGTATCGTTTCCAGTTCACCGTCCGTGAGCACCGGTATCAGTGGAGCGACCAGCACGCTGACCGGGATACCGGCATCGGCCAGTACCCGGATGGATTGCAGACGGCGGTTCGGAGCGGCGGCGCGCGGTTCCATGAGACGCGCGAGGTCGGCCTGCAGGGTCGTGACGGATATCGCCACCTGCACCAGACCCTGCGCTGCCATGGGCGCCAGGATATCCAGGTCCCGCTCGATCAGGGCCGACTTGGTGACCACCGAGAACGGGTGATGACAGGCCTGCAGCACCTCCAGGACCTGGCGGGTGATCCGCAGTCTGCGTTCGACCGGTTGCCAGCCATCGGTATTGATGCCCACCGCGATGGGCCGGCAACGGTAACCGGGGCGCGCCAGCTCCGCGCTCAGCAGTTTGCCGGCCTCCGGCTTGCAGAACAGGCGGGTCTCGAAATCCAGGCCCGGTGACAGGCCCAGGTACGCATGCGCAGGACGTGCAAAACAGTAGACACAGCCGTGCTCACAGCCGCGATAGGGATTGACGGACAGCTCGAATGGCACGTCCGGGGACTGGTTGCGGGTGATGATCGTGCGGGCCGTATCCACGCAGACCTGCGTGGGGTTCGAGGCAGCAAACCCGTCCTCCGCCCCGCCCGACCACCCGTCATCGACCGGTAGCTGTTCGCAGGCATCGAAACGGGAGCGGTAATTGCTGGCCGCACCGCGCCCCCGCCTGGCCTGGAACGGAATTTCATCCATTGATAAAGCGCCTGTGATGCAGGAATCCGGAGTCAGATACTAGCCCATTCTGCAGAAATTGTGACCGGCTCGATCGCAAGCCTCCCGACTGCAAGTAGACGGGGAAACCGGTGCCGGAGCGCGCTGGCTGCAAATATTCAGCGGAAAATGTGCTCTGGCACCGCTGGTCCTGGGGAACCTCTGATTCATTCGTCATTGCGAGGAACGTAGCGACGAAGCAATCTCTAACTGACTGATTCCATAACAGGAGATTGCTTCGCTTCGCTCGCAATGACGGGGATTGGTGAATTAAGACGGGGATTGGTGAAT
>CAZMAK010000102.1:0-7882 GCA_964564245.1 uncultured Ectothiorhodospiraceae bacterium
GCACCAGTTATGCGTTGCTCGGATGGCGAACGGGTTGATGCCACGGTTTTTATATCACTTCAGGGATTTACCTGTGGTATCGGGTTGCCCGCAGCCGAAGCATTCCGGACGGTAAATCTGCTGTCCGCCTCAGGTGGAGGTGCCGGATTCATCCAGGTCGAACACCATCGACAGGTCGATGGCCCGCACGTGCTTGGTCAGGCTGCCGATGGAGATGAAGTCGACACCGGTCTCTGCGGTCTCGCGCAGGTTGTCGAGGTCGTAGCCGCCGGAGGCCTCCAGCGTGGCACGGCCGGCCACCTGTTGTACGGCGGCACGCAGCTGGTCGGGGGAAAAGTTGTCCAGCAACAGGCGCGTGGCACCGGCTGCCAGCGCCTCCTCGATCTGTTCGACGCGTTCGATCTCCACTTCCACCGGCAGCTCCGGGTGCGCGTTGTGCGCCTGGGTGACCGCGTCGCGGATCGATCCGGCGGCGCGGATGTGGTTTTCCTTGATCAGGTAGGCATCGTACAGACCGCTGCGGTGATTGTGGCAGCCCCCGGTACGCACGGCGTACTTCTGCGCCTGGCGCAGGCCCGGGATGGTCTTGCGGGTGTCCAGGATCTGCACCGGCAGGCCGGCCACGGCATCGGCATAACGACGGGCCTGAGTGGCGGTGGCCGACAGCGTTTGCAGGAAGTTCAGCGCGGTGCGCTCGCCGGTGAGCAGGGGGCGGGCCCGTCCGGCCAGTTCACAGAGCGTCTGTCCCGCGTCGACCCGGTCGCCGTCGCGCACCCGCCAGTGGATGGCGATATCCGTGTCGAGTTCGGCGAACACGGCGTTGACCCACGCCATGCCGCAGACCACGGCCGGTTCCCGGGTGAGAACCTGTGCGCGTGCCTGTTGCGAGGCCGGGATCAGTGCCGCCGTGATATCACCGCTGCCGATGTCCTCCGCCAGCGCGGCGCGAACGCTCTGCAACAGCGGTTGATCCAGGACCTCGATCAGCATTCAGGAGGAGATCTCGAGCAGTTCGATCTCGAATATCAGGGTCGAGTTCGGCGGGATCGCACCGGCGGCGCCGCGCTCGCCGTAGCCGAGTTCCGGCGGGATGACCAGCCGGCGGATGCCGCCGACCCGCATGCCTGTGACACCCTCGTCCCAGCCCTTGATGACGTAGCCACAGTCGACGGGAAAGCTGAAGGGTGCGGCGCGGTCGCGGCTGGAATCGAATTTCGTGTCGTCTTCCAGCCAGCCGGTGTAGTGCACGATGACGGTCTGGCCGCGCCCGGTGACGGGTTCGCCTGCGCCGGTCTTGATGTCGGTGTAGCGCAGTCCGGATTCAGTGGTGATCTCGGTCATGGGGTATTCCTGTATTGTGTTGAATCATTGCCGGCCTCTGGTGGGTCTGTTCCGGAGCATACCGCTGTGCGCAAGACGGTCCGGCAGCGGTGCTTCAGCCGGCCAGCAGCAGTTCGAGCAGGGCCTTTTGCGCATGCAGGCGGTTTTCTGCCTCGTCCCACACCACGCTTTGCGGGCCGTCGATCACCTCCGCGCTGACTTCCTCGCCGCGGTGCGCCGGCAGGCAATGCATGAACAGGGCATCCGGGGCCGCGGCGCGCATGATGCCGGCATTGACCTGGTAGTCGGCAAATGCGCGGGCACGCTTTTCCTGTTCTTCTTCCTGTCCCATGCTTGCCCAGACGTCCGTGGTCACCATGTCGGCACCATCGGCGGCCTCCTGTGCGGAGTGCATGACGCGGATGCGGTCGCCGGCGGCGGCGAGGATGGACGGGTCCGGCTGGTAGCCTTCGGGACAGGCGATGTTCAGGGTGAAATCGAACTGGCGGGCCGCGTTGATGTAGGAGTGGCACATGTTGTTGCCATCGCCGATCCAGGCCACGGTGCGTCCGCGGATGTCGCCGCGGTGCTCGAAGAAGGTCTGCATGTCCGCCAGCAGCTGGCACGGGTGGTAACTGTCGGTCAGCGCGTTGATCACCGGCACGGAGGAATACTCGGCAAAGCGTTCCAGTTTCTCATGCTCGAAGGTACGGATCATGATGACGTCGGCCATGCGGGACAGTACCCGGGCGCTGTCTTCCACGGTTTCACCGCGGCCCAGCTGGGTGTCGCGCGGCGACAGGAAGATCGCATGCCCGCCCAGCTGCGCCATGCCGGCCTCGAACGACATGCGCGTGCGCGTGGACGACTTGTCGAACACCATGGCCAGGATGCGGTGCCGCAACGGCTCATGCAGTGTGCCTTCCCGGTTCCAGGCCTTCAGTTCGATGGCGCGCAGGACCAGCCGGTTGAGTGCCTCCGGCGTCAGGTCGAGGAGGGTGAGAAAGTGGCGTGTGCTCATGCCGGCTCCGACAGGAATTCCCGCACCAGCGTACTGACCTGTTCCACGATGATGCCGGCCTCGCGGGTATTGATGATGAGCGGCGGCAGCAGGCGAATGACCCGGTCCGCCGTGACGTTGATCAGCAGGCCCTGCTGCAGCGCGCGGCCGACCAGTGCCGCGCACGGGCGATCCAGTTCGATGCCCAGCATCAGCCCGTGCCCGCGCACGTCACTGACGCCGGCCACTGCGTCGAGCTGCTGCCGGAACTGTTCAAGCATGTGGCGTCCCAGCGTGGCCGCCTGCGCCACCAGTCGCTCCTGTTCGATGGTGTCGATCACGCTGAGGGCCGCGCGACAGGCAAGCGGGTTGCCGCCGAAGGTGGTGCCGTGGCTGCCGGGCTGCATCAGCTCTCCTGCCTTGCCGCGGGCCAGGCAGGCGCCGATCGGCACTCCGTTACCGAGCGACTTGGCCAGCGTGAAGACATCCGGCCTGGCGCCGCTGTGCTGCCAGGCGAACCACTCGCCGGTGCGGCCCATGCCGGTCTGGATTTCATCCAGCATCATCAGCCAGCCGAATTCGTCGCACAGGGCACGAACAGCGGGGAGGTAGCCGCTGTCGGGAATATTGATGCCGCCTTCACCCTGCACCGGTTCAACCAGCACCGCGACGGCGTCGGTCCTGCCCTGGCCGATTGCCCGGATGGCGTCGACGTCGTTGTACGGTACACGCAGGAAACCGCTGACCAGCGGTTCGAAGCCGGCCTGGATGCGGCGGTTGCCGGTTGCGGTCAGCGTTGCCAGTGTGCGGCCGTGGAAACTCTTTTCCATCACGATCACGGCCGGTGCGGATACGCCCTTGCTGTGTCCGTACAGGCGCGCGATCTTGATGGCGGCCTCGTTCGATTCGGCGCCGGAGTTGGCGAAGAACACGCGGTCCATGCCGGACACCTCACACAGCCGGCCGGCCAGCTGCTGCTGCAGGCCGATGCCGTACAGGTTGGAGGTATGCACCAGCTTGCCGGCCTGGTCACACACGGCCGCGGTCACGGCGGGGTGTGCATGGCCGAGCCCGCACACGGCGATACCGCTCAGTGCATCCAGGTATTGCCGGTGCTCGGTGTCCCAGAGCCAGACACCCTGGCCACGTTCAAACGTGACCGGCAGTCGGTTGTAGGTCGCCATGAGGTGCTCGCGCATTTTCTCGGATTCCAGAAACAGAAAAGGCAGTCCTGTCAAGACTGCCGCGATTCAAGGGTGACGATTCTATAACCACGGGCCGGAAAAGCGCAAACCCGGCCAGGGCCGGGTTTGCAGGGTATTCCGGGACGATCCGGCCTGCAGCCGGTCTCGTCACGGGGTGCTCATCCCCCGTGTCAGAACGGCAGACCGTGGGCAAAGCCGGTCATGCACATCAGCATCGGGATCGACAGCAGGGTATTGGTGCGCGAGGCCATGAGCGCGACCTTCTTGGCGCCGGCGATCTCCTCCGGGCTGGCCTGCACCATGCCGAGGATCTTCTTCTGGTTCGGCCAGATCAGTACCCAGACGTTGAACAGCATGATGGTGCCCAGCCAGGCGCCGACGCCGATGATGGAGGCGGAGCTGCTGAAGGAAAAGCCGTCGAAGGTGAAGGCGGACTTCAGGATACCCATGTGACCCAGTGCGGCGGCGCCGGTCAGCCAGGTCGCTACGGCCGCCCAGCGGAACCACAGCAGGGCTGGCGGTGCCACGTACTTGTTGATTGCGGCCGGGCCGGGTTCCTTGTCCGCCAGCGCCCGGCCGACGGCCGGTACCTGCACGAAATTGAAATAATACAACAGGCCGATCCAGGTGATGCCGGCCAGCACATGGGCCCATACCGCAAGCTCGATCGGGTTGAATCCCCTGGTGCCCAGGCCCAGCACGACCAGGATAGCGAGGATAAAGCCGGAGATAATGGTCCCTGGAATGGATGTTAATGGATTCATGTATTGAGCTCCCACTGCGACGGAATGATTGAATAGCTGACTGAAACAGTCAGGAAACGGAGGATACGGGAGCGCCTCTGGATTTGCAATATTCACGCTAGTCAGTTTCTGCCTGTAAAGCATCGGGTTAGGGTATGATTGCCGATAGATTTCACACACACGATCAGGACCCTCCCGAGCCTCCCCGCAGTGAATGCCATCGAACTCAGCCTGTTCTGCAGCCAGCTGAACGCGATCTGTGACGAGATGGGTGCGGTGCTGCGCCGCGCGGCGTTGTCCACCAATATCAAGGACCGGCTGGACTTCTCCTGTGCAGTGTTCGATGCCGCAGGCGAACTGTGCGCGCAGGCGGCGCACATCCCCGTCCACCTGGGCAGCATGGCCTTTGCCATGCGCGGACTGGTGCGCGGCATGCACTGGGTACCCGGCGACATGGTGATCGTCAATGACCCGTACCAGGGCGGTACGCACCTGCCGGACGTCACCGTGATTGCGCCGGTGTTCGTGGCGGACCGGTGCCTTGGCTTCGTGGCCAACCGCGCACACCACGCCGACATCGGCGCGCACACACCGGGCTCGATGCCGGTATCGACGAACCTGGACGAGGAGGGGCTGGTCATTGCACCGCAACACCTGCTGCAGGGCGGACGCATGAACGCTGCACTGTTGCAGGAGATTACCGCGGCCACTGCCGGACCGGCTCAGATGCGCGCCGACCTGGCGGCGCAGATCAGCGCAAACCGGTGTGGTGTGCAGCGGCTGACGGAACTGGTCGAGGCCACCGGGCCGGCGCGCTTTCACCAGGGGCTGGAGGCCGTGAACGGGTACGGGGAGCGGCTTGCGCGGCAGGCGCTCGGGGCGATTCCGGATGGTGTATACCGTTTCGCCGACTGTATGGACGATGACGGTGCGGGACAGTCCGATATCCCGATCGCCGTCACCCTGCACGTAGCGCACGGCGTGATCGACGTGGACTTTGCCGGGACCGCCGCCCAGGTGCCGGGAAATATCAATTGTCCGTTGCCGGTGACCGCCGCCGCCGTGCTGTATGTGTTCCGTTGTCTGATGCCGGCACAGACCCCGGCCTGCGCCGGCAGTTTCCGCACGATTCGACTGCAGGCCCCGGCGGGTTCGCTGGTCAATGCGCAACGCCCGGCCGCCGTGGCTGCGGGCAATGTCGAGACCAGCAGCCGTATTGTCGATGCCGTGATCGGGGCGCTGGCACAGGCCTTGCCGGAACGCATGCCTGCCGCCAGCCAGGGCACCATGAACAACCTGGCCATGGGTACACGCACCGCGACATCCAGCTGGGACTATTACGAGACCATCGGCGGCGGCGCCGGCGCCGGCCCGCTGCAGCCGGGACAGAGCGCCATCCAGTCGCACATGACCAACACACTCAATACACCGATCGAGGTACTGGAACTGGAGTACCCGCTGCGTATCACCCGCTACGAGCTGCGCAGCGGGTCGGGCGGGGCCGGCCGCCAGCGCGGTGGCGACGGGCTGTTGCGCGAATACCGGTTCCTTGCACCCGCCACGGTGACCCTGCTGACCGAGCGCAGGCGGCATGCCCCCTGGGGACTGCAGGGCGGTGCCGCCGGGCGGTGTGGCGAGAACCGGCTGAACGGGGAACGCCTGCCGGCCAAGGTCAGCTTCACGGCCGAGGCAGGTGACCGGCTTGCCATCCGCACGCCGGGCGGGGGTGGCTGGGGCGGGGTCTCATGAACCGTACCGGGAGCGTCGGCTAGCCATGTGCGGGATCTGCGGTGAATTGCGTTTCGACGGTCGTCCTCCGGAGCGTGCGGTCATTTCGCGTATGACCGCGCAGCTGGCGCGCCGCGGTCCGGATGCCGGTGGTGAGTACCATTCCGGACCCGCGGCACTGGGCCATCGGCGGCTGGCGATCATCGACCTGTCGGATAAATCCGCCCAGCCCATGGTCGACCGCGAGCGTGGTCTCGCGCTGGTGTTCAACGGCACCATCTACAACTATCCCGAGTTGCGCGCAGACCTGCGTGCCCGTGGACACCGCTTTGTTTCGGAGGGCGATACCGAGGTCATCCTGCGCGCCTACGCGGAGTGGGGTGAACAGTGCACACGGCGGCTGCAGGGCGTGTTCGCCTTCGCCGTCTGGGACGAACGGCGGCAGCAGCTGTTCCTGGCGCGCGACCGCCTGGGCATCAAGCCGCTCTATTACAGCTACACCCGCTACGGCATCCGCTTTGCTTCCACCAGCCAGGCCCTGCTGGCCGCGGGGGACCTGGATACGCGCATCGACCCGGTGGCACTGCATCAGCATCTCAGCCTGCATGCCGTGGTGCCGGCGCCGCGCACGCTGTTGTGCGGGCTGCGCAAGCTGGCACCGGCACACAGTCTCACGGTACAGGTCGACCGGCGCTGGAAACTGGAACCGTACTGGCGCCTGGATGCCCGGGACTGTGCCGGCGGCATGAACGAGTGGGAATGGATCGAGGCGGTGCACGAGGCGCTGAAACGGGCGGTGAAGAAGCGCCTGGAGATCGCGGATGTCCCGGTGGGTCTGCTGCTGTCCGGCGGGCTGGATTCCAGCCTGCTGGTGGCATTGCTGGCCGAGGCCGGGTGCCCCGAGTTGCTGACCTTCTCGGTCGGCTTCGAGGACGAGCCGGAGGAGCGGGGTAACGAGTTCGAGTTCTCCGACCTGGTCGCCGGGCTGTACGAGACCCGGCACCACCGTTTCACCATTCCCAACAATGAGGTGCTCGCGCGCATGCCCGAGGCCGTGATGAACATGTGCGAGCCGATGATCGGGCAGGACGCGGTGGCGTTTTACCTGCTGGGTGAGCGGGTCTCGCAGCAGGTCAAGGTGGTGCAGAGCGGACAGGGCGCGGACGAGGTGTTCGGCGGCTATTTCTGGTATCCGCTCATGCAGGAACGGAGCGGCAGCGATATCGACCGTTTCCGCCCCCTGTACTTTGACCGGACACACGACGAGGTGCAGGCCGCCATCGAAACCCGTTACCAGGGGCCTGACTACACCAGCCCGCGGGTCTCGGCCGGGCTGGCGGAATCCGGTGCGGATCAATTTGTCAATCGCGTGCTTGCCTTCGATGTCACCACGCTCATCGTCGACGATCCGGTCAAGCGCGTGGACAACATGACCATGGCCTGGGGCCTGGAGGCGCGGGTACCGTTCCTGGACATCGACCTGGTGGAACTGGTGGCGTGCATGCCGCCGGAGGTGAAGCTGCGCTCCGGGGGCAAGCATCCGCTCAAGGTCATTGCCCGTGACCTGCTGCCGGATATCGTCATCGACCGCCCGAAGGGCTATTTCCCGGTACCATCACTCAAATTCGTGCGCGGGCAGGTGCTGGAATTCATGCGCGACGTACTGGAATCCCGTGCCTGCCGGGAGCGTGGCCTGATCCGGCGCGACTATATCGATACGCTGCTGGCGAACCCGGAACGCGCGCTGACCCCGATTCTGGGCAACAAGCTCTGGCACACTGCACTGCTGGAACTATGGTTGCAACTGAACGTCGACAAACCCCGCTAACGGATGAACGGCCACGAAGGCACATACAAAAACACGGGATGGTTGTGAATATTCTTTA
>CAZMAK010000103.1:0-1939 GCA_964564245.1 uncultured Ectothiorhodospiraceae bacterium
ATCCGGCATCAACTCCATAAACCGGTTGATAATTTTCCGCGTTGGAAGTATGGTTTCCACACACTGAGCATGGAAATACGGAGTTCAATCTTGAACATCAGTATTAAAAAGGCTCTTCTTCTCTTGTCATCGAGAGAAAAACTCCAGCTATCTCTGTTATTTACAGGCCTCGCCGTGGTGGCGCTGGTGGACATGCTGGGGATTGCCTCCATCATGCCGTTCATGTCGGTCGTCGCCAACCCGAAGGTGGTCGAGACGAACCGGTTTCTGTCGCTGGCCTATGAGTACCTGGGTTATACCGACCTGAACAGCTTCCTGCTGTTTCTGGGGTTATGCGTCTTCGGGCTGCTGGTCGCCGGCAACCTGTTCAAGACCCTGACCAACTGGGCCACCCTGCATTTCGACAACCAGCTGAATTACGCCCTGGCACGCCGGCTACTGGGTGCGTACCTGATGCGCCCGTACGAGTTTTTCCTGAACAGAAACTCGGCGGAGATGGGGAAGAACGTGCTTTCCGAGGTGCGTACCGTGATCAGCGGCATTCTCAGCCCGGGCATGCAACTGCTGTCCAACTGCATGCTGGTCGCCAGTATCCTCGTGCTGCTGATGGTCATGAACCCGTACATCGCCCTGATTATCGGCGTGGCCCTGGGCGGTGTATACGGGATCATCTACTCACTCGCACGCCTGCACCTGTCACGCATCGGCGAGGCCCAGATCGAAGCGAATACCATGAAGTACAAGACGGCCAACGAGGCGCTGTGCGGAATCAAGGACCTGAAGATACTGGGGCGTGAACATTCGTTCCTTCAGACATTTTCCACACATGCACAAAACCATGCCCGCATGAATGCCAGCGCCGGTGTGATCACGCAGCTTCCGCGCTATGCGCTGGAGACCATAGCATTCGGTGGCATCCTGCTCATCATGCTGTTTTACATGGGCTCTGAACAGGCCGACAGGATTATCCCGTTGCTGGCGCTCTATGCATATGCGGGCTATCGGCTGCTTCCGGCACTGCAGATAATTTTCAGCTCCATTTCCAGTATCCGCTACCATGGCGCCGCACTGGACGTGCTGTACAGGGACCTGAGTCGTGACCAGTCCCCGAACGGACATGAACCGGAAATACCCGCGGCCTGCGCACTCGAACCGTTACCACTGGTCCGCGCCCTCACCCTGAAAAACGTGAGCTACCGGTATCCCGGCGGTCAATCACCGGTCATTGCAGACATCAGTCTGTCGATCGCGCGCAATTCGTCGGTAGGCTTTGTGGGCGGCACGGGTTCCGGGAAGACAACCATCGTGGACCTGATACTGGGCCTGCTTGCTCCCAGCGAGGGCCAGTTGCTTGTGGACGGGACCGAACTCAACGCTGCAAACACCAGGCATTGGCAAAGAAATCTCGGCTATGTTCCGCAGCAGATCTATCTCAGCGACGACACGATAATCCGGAATATCGCATTTGGCGTTCCGGATCATGAAATCGATCTGGCCGCTGTCGTCCATGCCGCCCGGGTCGCCAACCTGGACGCCTTCATCAGGGCCGAACTTCCTGACGGTTACGAAACGGTCATCGGGGAGCGGGGAGTACGGTTGAGCGGCGGACAACGACAGCGCATCGGCATCGCCCGCGCACTGTATTGCAACCCGGATGTCCTGATCATGGATGAAGCCACCAGCGCGCTGGATGGCATCACCGAGGCCGCGGTCATGGATGCACTGCATTTACTGGCAGGGAGTAAGACCATTATCCTGGTTGCGCACCGGCTTACCACGGTGCAGGACTGTGATGTGATCTACCGCATGGAAAACGGCCGCATCGTCAACCAGGGCACCTACGACGAGTTGATGGAATCCTCCGCCTGGTTCCGGGCCGTGGCCCGCAAGGACGCCTGAAGCCCGCAACCCGGCAATCAGCCCCGTTGGGGCAGCCGGC
>CAZMAK010000103.1:2039-4471 GCA_964564245.1 uncultured Ectothiorhodospiraceae bacterium
GAGCCGTTCACGATCCCCGTCCTGGTGCCGATATAGCGAAATATGCCACCGCGCGCGCAACGGGCACGGATCAATCAACGGATTCAGGGACAGCTGCCACCATGACCACCACCCAGCAAGCCGCGTTCGACTTCGTCAAGACCCTCGCTTCGGAACTCTCGCACCGTGAATTCGACATACCGCCGTTCCCCGACACCGCCATCCGCATCCGCGACGCCCTGGCCAGGCCCAATGTCAACACGGAAATGGTGGCCCGTATCGTCAAGTCGGAACCGGTACTGACCTCGCGCCTGTTGCGCATGGCCAATTCGGCCATGATGCGGCGCGGTCCGATCGAAATCACGGACCTGGCTGCCGCAATCAACCGGATGGGTTTCGACCAGGTGCGCAACACCGCGGTATCCATGGCCATGGACCATACCTTCAACGCACCGAAAGGCAGCGTGCTGCACGAACAGATCGATATCGTCCGCCGGCACAGTATCCATGTCTCGGTGCTGGCCTTCATCCTGGTGCGCCGGCAATCCCTGCGGGTACCCGCGGAAGACGCCATGCTGGCCGGTCTGCTGCACGACCTCGGCAAACTGTACATCCTGAATCGCGCGCATGACTTTCCGGCACTGTTCGAGGACATGGCCCAGCTGGCGGAACTGATGGCCACCTGGCATACCGGCGTCGGCCGTGCCATCGTGGAATGCTGGGGCTTCTCCCCGGATATCGTGGAGGCCGTGGACGAGCACGAGGACCTGCGCCGCGACCGGTCCGGCTCGGTCGATCTGGTCGATGTGGTGCTGGTCGCCAACCTGATCGTGAACATGCGCCACGCCAGCCCGGAGGCGATGGCGGAACTCGACACGGTCCCGGCCTGCCGGAAGCTGGGCGTCGACCACACGTCCCTCGCCACCATCCTGCAGGATTCCGAGGCGGAACTGCTCTCCATGGAACAGGCGCTGGTGGGGTGAGCGGGCCCCCGCTGCCGGGGGCTGCCGCGCGGCGGTGACCCGCGGCGGCCCGCGGGTCGTACTGGCCGGCCCGGAAAGGTCTGGTATCATGTGGCGTTTGCAGGCCGCAGACGGATGTGGCTCCGGAAGCACCCATGACCGACCATCGCATCGAAGACATCAATATCAGTAACGTCAGACGCCTGATTCCCCCGGATGAGCTGAAGCGCCGCCTGCCGGTCTCGGCCACGGTGGTCGATTCCGTGATCCGCAGCCGCGCCGTCGTGCGCGACATCCTGGACCGCAAGGATCCGCGCCTGCTGATCGTGGTCGGCCCCTGCTCGATACACGACCCGGTAGCCGCCATCGACTACGGCAGGCGTCTCAGCCGGCTGGCCGACCGGGTCGGTGACCGCCTGTTCCTGGTCATGCGCGTGTACTTCGAAAAGCCGCGCAGCACCATTGGCTGGAAGGGGCTGATCAACGACCCGCACATGAACGGCTCGTTCGAGATCGAGGAAGGACTGACCATCGCCCGGCGCCTGCTGCTGGAGCTGGCCGAGCTGGGCCTGCCGCTGGCCACCGAGGCACTCGACCCGATCTCCCCGCAGTACATCCAGGACCTGATCTCGTGGTCGGCGATCGGCGCGCGCACCACCGAGTCACAGACCCACCGCATCATGGCCAGCGGGCTGTCCAGCGCGGTCGGTTTCAAGAACGGCACCGATGGGGGGTTTGCCATTGCCATCAACGCGCTCAAGGCGATGAGCCACCCGCACATCTTTCTCGGTATCGACCATGAAGGTCACGTGGCGACCGTGGAGACCACCGGCAATCGCTACGGCCATATCGTGTTGCGTGGCGGAAACGGCCAGCCCAACTACGACGAGGACAGCATCGCCCGCTGCGAACTGGCGCTGGCCGCGGCCGGTGTCAGCCCGTACATCATGGTCGATACCAGCCATGACAATTCCTGCAAGAAACCCGAGCTGCAACCGGGCGTGACCGGGGAAATTACCCGTCAGATCATCGCCGGCAACCGTTCCATCATCGGCCTGATGATGGAAAGCAACATCCACGCGGGCAACCAGCCGATCCCGGAAAATCTCGCCGACCTGGAATACGGCGTGTCGGTGACAGACGGCTGCCTCGACTGGGAAACCACCGAAACCACCCTGCTGGAGATGCACGAACGCCTGTCGACGTTTTGAGCGCGCCACAGGGGCATTCCCGGGTGGCGATTTATTTGTTTGTGCAAACGCTACGGGTTCACCAGGTGCCATTCGGGTACTGACCCCGGTTACCTTGTCAAGCCCGCGCACAGTCACCCGGGCGGGCAGGAGCTATTGCCTGGCGATCCAGACCTCGTGCAGGCCAAGCAGCTGTTTGATCCGCGCCGATTCGGCAACGGCTTCATCAGGCGAGGAAAAATCAGCGATCAGTACCCGCCAGAGCGTCATGCCGTTCACGGTAACCTGTTGAGCCTGCGTG
>CAZMAK010000103.1:4571-7837 GCA_964564245.1 uncultured Ectothiorhodospiraceae bacterium
TGGTGAGCTGTTGCAGATCCTGATCGAACCGGTCCAGTCTTGCGCCGATCTCCCTGACCTCGGAAATCCGTTCGCTCAGGATGGCCGGCTGATGCGGCGCGGTGTAACCCGATGGACCGGGGGCCTGCGGCCCGGCAGGCAGTTTCACATCATCCACCTGTACCACCAGGCCGACACAGGCACCGATCATGATCAGGCACGCCGCCATCAAGGTCAGCCGGTTTGAATGGTTGGCGTATCGTGGCGGCAGGCCGTCGACAACCGGTACCGGGTCGTGCTCCCCTCCGCCGCCACCGGTATCATCCGGCGGCTGCGGTCTGTCGTGGTCAAGCCGTTCCTGCAGCACTTTCTTCCTGGCCCATTTCATCGCGTACCCCTCCAGCTGCCGCGCAATCACCACGCGACAGTTAGTCAGAAATGCCTGTGCGCCCGGTTTGCTCTACTGCGACTGCACCCCTCTCAGCATTCGATTACGTTCACCGCCAGGCCACCGCGCGAGGTCTCCTTGTACTTGGTCTTCATGTCCGCGCCGGTCTCGCGCATGGTCTTGATCACCTTGTCGAGCGAGACGAAATGTGTACCGTCGCCGCGCAGCGCCATGCGTGATGCGTTGATCGCCTTCACTGCGCCCATCGCGTTGCGCTCGATACACGGCACCTGCACCAGCCCGCCGACCGGGTCGCAGGTCAGCCCGAGGTTGTGCTCCATGGCAATCTCGGCGGCATTCTCCACCTGGGCAGGCGTACCGCCGTTGACCTCCGTCAGGCCCGCCGCGGCCATCGAGCAGGCCGAACCGACCTCGCCCTGGCAACCGACCTCCGCGCCGGAAATCGAGGCGTTTTCCTTGTACAGGATGCCGATCGCGCCGGCCGTGAGCAGGAACCGCACGATGCCGTCATCGCTGTATCCGGAGCAGAACTTCCAGTAATAGTGCAGTACCGACGGGATGATCCCGGCCGCGCCGTTGGTGGGTGCGGTGACCACACGCCCGCCGGCCGCATTCTCCTCGTTCACCGCCAGCGCAAACAGGTTCACCCAGTCCATGGTGCCCAGCGGCACGTTCTGCAGTTCCTTTTCGTGCCGCAGCTGGCGATGCAGGCGCGCGGCACGGCGCTTGACCTTGAGTCCGCCCGGCAACACACCCTCGGTGCGGCAGCCGCGCTCGACGCACTCCTGCATGACCGACCAGATGTGCAGCAGGCCACTGCGGATCTCCGCCTCGCTGCGCCAGGCCATCTCGTTCTGCAACATGACCTGGCTCATCGACACACCCTGCTCCTCGCAATGCGCAAGCAGTTGTACCGCAGTGGTGAAGGGAAACGGCAATAGCGTCGTGTCCTCGACGATGCGGTCCTCGCCGGCCGCCGTCTCGTTCACGACAAAACCGCCGCCGACCGAATAGTAGGTACGCTCGAAGAGCGTGGCACCGGAGGCGTCGAGGGCATGGAACTTCATGCCGTTCGGGTGAAACGGCAGGGTCCGGTTACGGTGAAACTGCAGGTCCCGTTTGGCATCAAAGGCCAGTTCCCTTACCCCGGGCAGGTGCAGACAGCCCTCCGCCTCGACCTGGCGCAGGCGCGCGGGTATGGTATCGGTATCGATGTGCTCGGGTACCTCGCCCTGCAGACCGAGGATCACTGCCTTGTCGGTACCGTGTCCCTTGCCGGTCGCCCCCAGCGAGCCGTACAGCTCGACCCGGATGCGTGCCAGGCGGTCGGCAAGGTCGTTCCGTGCAAGCCGCTCGACGAACATGCCGGCCGCGCGCATCGGCCCGACGGTATGCGAGCTGGATGGTCCGATACCAATCTTGAACAGATCAAATACACTGATGGCCACGTAACACCTGCGCGGACAGGTCCGGGCACCCGCTGACACACGTCACCGGCGTTGCAACCCGGACAGATTGCACCTGACGATACAGCAAAACACATACGGCATACAGACCATGAAACCCCTGAAAAAGTGGATCTGGTGGATACCGGCCGGCTTCCTGCTGCTGACCGCAGTGCCGGTCGTGGCGCTGCGCTGGCTGCCGGTGCCGACCTCTTCCGTCATCCTGACGCGCACGCTGACGGAGGGACAGCGGCAACACTACCAGTGGACCCGGCTGGCACGGATCGCCCCGGCCATGGGCCTGGCCGTGGTGGCCGCGGAGGACCAGAAATTTCCGGAGCACGCCGGCTTTGACCTGGACGCCATCCACGACGCCATCGTGAACAACGAACGGGGCGGCCGCCTGCACGGCGCCAGCACCATCTCCCAGCAGGTGGCACGCAACCTGTTTCTCTGGCAGGGCCGTAACTGGATCCGCAAGGGCCTGGAGACCTGGATGACGGTGCTGATCGAGACGTTCTGGCCGAAGTGGCGCATTCTCGAGGTCTACCTGAACATCGCCGAGACCGGACCGCAGACCTTCGGGGTGCAGGCCGCGGCACAGCGCTTCCTCGGCACATCGGCCGCCCGGCTCGACCGGGAGGAAGCCGCCCTGATCGCCGCCGTCCTGCCGAATCCGCGCCGGATGCTGATCGCGCGTCCGTCCGCCTATGTACTGTCACGCCGCAACCAGATCCTGCAGCAGATGGACCGGCTGGGCAGCGGCTACCTGCACGGCATACTGCCGGGTGCCGGGACCTGACGGCAGGACAGCAGTCCCTGCACTGATCTACAATCGGCCCGTCATCACCCCACACACCGGAGATCGAGCATATGGACGGTTTTTCCACGTTTACCCTGGTATTCCTCGCACTTGCCGTAGTGACAGTCATGATGGGGATCAAGACGGTCCCGCAGGGATATGAATGGACGGTGGAACGCTTCGGCCGCTATCGCAAGACCCTGCGTCCCGGGCTCAACCTGATCGTGCCGTACGTCGACCGGATCGGGCATCGGCTCAACATGATGGAAACCGTGTTCGACATCAAGAGCCAGGAAGTGATCACCCGTGACAATGCCATGGTGCGGTCGGATGGCGTGGTGTTCTACCAGGTGCTGGATGCCGCCAAGGCCGCCTACGAAGTCAACGACCTGGAGCGCGCCATCACCAACCTGACCATGACCAACATCCGTACCGTGATGGGCGGCATGGATCTCGATGAATTGCTGTCCCAGCGCGACCACATCAACGCGAAACTGCTGATCGTGGTGGACGCCGCCACCACGCCGTGGGGTATCAAGGTTACCCGCATCGAGATCAAGGACATCCAGCCACCGCAGGACCTGATCGACTCCATGGCGCGCCAGATGAAGGCGGAACGTGAAAAGCGCGG
>CAZMAK010000104.1:0-7716 GCA_964564245.1 uncultured Ectothiorhodospiraceae bacterium
GGGGCAGAGTCCGGGTAGTTACACAGGACGATTCAGGGATACGTCAGGTTCTGCACTAGCCCTGATGACGACCCGACTTGATAAAGAAGGCAATCCCCAGTCCCACGATGATCAGCAACGCCACGAGAACCGTGACCATCGAAAGTATGCCGATGTCGCTGCCAAACAGCAGACTGAGTGCAGGATTATCCATTTGTGATCCTCCAGGCTGGGCGGGAAGAATATTATTTTTGGCCGTTGTCAATGTGTCGGTGTTGATACAGATCAAGTCATTCAGACAATGTCGGGCCACCCATGAGGGTACCCCGGCACGACGGCAGGGCGCCGGCGGGCGCTAGTTCAGGACGTGACGGCTGTTGTCAGCCCATTCCAGCGCGTCGAGATACAGCTCGACCGCCTCGTTCCAGCGGATTGCGCCCGGCAGCAAGGCGGTCAATTCACCCGTCTCCAGCATGAGCGCGCACTGGAGCGCCTCGCCATAGCTGCCCGTGCGCTCCAGTATCGCCTGTTCCACTTCCTCACCGAGCGCCATCTCGGCCAGCAATACCGGCATCTCGACCCCCAGGATCACGTCCAGCATGGAAAACAGACCGACGGTGAACGCCACGTCCGCGGAGGCGCCCATGCGGTACGTGCCGGCCAGCAGCTCGCAGGTGCGCGCCCTGACCATGGCGTTGACCATCAATTCGGGCATGCTGCTGGCTAGCCTGGCCATGGCGATCAGCAGTGACATGTCGCGAATCGTCTTGCGCCCTGCAAGGATGATTGCCTCGCGGATGGAGCCGACCCGGCGGTTGAGTCCCATCATTGCCGAGTTGACGAAACGCACCACACGCATGCTGAGTGCCCCGTCCTGGATGATGATCCGCTCCAGTTCCTCGTTGCTGACGTTCGGGTCGCTCACCATGGACAACAGCCTGATCACCGCGATACCGCTCGAAGGCGGGCGTCGTCCGGCAATGATCTCCGGCCGGGAAAAGAAATACCCCTGGAAGTAATCGAAGCCGTATGACCTGCAGGTCTCGTACTGGCTGTGTGTCTCTACTTTTTCCGCCAGCAGTTTCACACCGTACGGTTTCAGTGCTTCCACGTGACGTCGCAGCTCCGCATCGGACAACGCCAGTATGTCCAGCTTCACGTAGTCTGCAAACTCCACCATCGGTGCGGTGTCATCACGCAGGATGAAGTCGTCCAGTGCGAGCATGAAGCCTTGCTGTTTCAGGCTGTGCAGGGAGTCCAGTATCGAATCGTCCACGGCGATGTCTTCCAGCACCTCGAGCACGATGTGCTCGTGCGGGAAGGACACCATGGGCGCGTCCACGATGAACTGCCGGGTCAGGTTGACGAACACGGTACGCCGGTTGGCGACGCGCTCGAGGCCGATATCCAGAAAGGCATTCAGCAGGACCTGCGAGGTGGCGCTGTCGCCACTGTTGAAATCCGCCTGGTTCACCGGGTCGTGACGGAACAGCAGTTCATACGCATGCAGCTGCAGATCCTGGTCCAGGATTGGCTGACGGCCTACGTAACACTCTGACATAAGATTTCATCCCTGGATTCAAACCGGCATCCCGTGGCCACCCGCTGCGCCGACAGGCCCTTCAGACAGGCAGCACGCTCTGCACCACCCTGCGCACCCGGCGGGACGGGTACGGACCCGGCAACCGTTACCGGCCACGGGGTTCGCTCCGGGAGGGAATCACACGCCAGGGTGGATTGCAGTGTTGTCGGCAGCAAGGGGGGATTTTCAAGTCATGATTCATACACTTCCGGTCCACGGGAGACGGGTGCTGCCCGGCGGTTTTCAACCCTGAAGCCGCCCGTGCGGTACCTTGCAGCCGCGCCCTGTCAGCGCCGCCGCATCGGCCGCGCTGCGACATCATGTCGCATTTCCGCCCTGCGGGGACTCTTTTATGATGGCGTGCGAGGCGCCCACCACGAATGCGCCTGCCGTCCGGGAGACCCTCTGATGAAACGCCTTCTTTTCGCGCTGCTGGCGTCGGCCATCGCAGGCACCCCTGCCCTTGCCTGCGAGTATTGCCTGATCGGCCAGGGGATATCCCCCCTGCAAACCCAGACCGGCGCCGGGCTCCGGATTGCCGAACGCTACACGCTGCTCGACAACGTGTACGCCGGCGACAGCAAGCTCGCCAACCCCGGTGTCACGGAAGAATACTGGACCACGGAGCTCACCGGCTTTTACAGCGTGTCCGACCGGTTGACCGTGCTCGCCACCCTGCCGTACCGCAAGACCGAGGGTGACGGCGAGCTGGTCGCGGGAGCGGGCGGAGGCCCGGAACGCGAGGACATCACCGGCGGGGCCCGGGCCATCGGCGACCTGTCGCTGCTGGGCCGTTACACGCTCCTTTCGCGGCACACCCTCGATGCCACCACGCTGCTGGCGGGCGTACTGGGCGTCAAGCTGCACACCGGCGACACCGACCGCTACGGTGACCAGGGCGAGTTCCTCGACGCCCACCTGCAACCCGGCACCGGCTCGACCGACCTGTTGCTCGGCGTATCGGTAAACCATGCCGTCGGACGCTATGCCGTATCCGCCAACGTGCTGGCCTCGATCGCGGGCAAGGGCAAGACCGGCGACCTGTCGCACCGGTTCGGCAACTCGATCAACTACGATGTCACCGGAAAATACCGCGTCAGCCCGGATATCACCGGTGCATCCCCCAACGCACTGTTCATTTCGCTGGGGATCAACGGAGAGTACCGTAACCGGGAAAAACTGGACGGCGTCACGGTGCCGGATTCCGGCGGGCAAACCCTCTATCTCACCCCCGGCCTGCAGTACCAGGTCGCCGCGCACTGGATCTTCGAGGCCACCTGGCAGTACGCCGTGTACCACGACCTGAACGAGATGCAGCCGGGTGAGAACTACAAGCTGTTCGGCTCGGCCACTTACCTGTTCTGATGAATCGCGCCGTTCACATCCTGCTGACCGCAACACTCTGGCTGGTGGCGCTGCCGTCACTGGCACTGACAGACGCCGGACTCGCCGCACAGCAGATGCAGCGGCTCGACGAACCCGCACCGGACTTTGTCCTGCGTGGCGCCGGGTCCGAGCTGCATCTCGCGGCGTTGCGCGGCCACCCGGTCATCGTGCATTTCTGGGCAACCTGGTGCAAACCATGCCGCAGGGAGCTGCCGGGAATCCAGGCGCTGGCGCACCGGCTGGCCGGTACCGATGTGCGGTTTCTGGCGGTGGCGATTGACCGCGATACCAGTACGGCCGACATCGATCGCTACGCTGCAAACCTGGGCGTTCACTTGCCGGTCTTCCGGGCCGCCGACGGCGACATCACCGACCGCTACTGGTCACGTGGCGTACCGGTGACCTACCTGATCGACCGCAACGGCGCCATTGCCGGCCGCGCCCTGGGTCCTCGCGACTGGAACTCCGACGCGATGCTCTCGCTCATCGAGCAGTTCGCGGCACACTGAAAGCCGGCCGAAACCGGGTACTGGTCGCGATGGTGCTCGTCTGAATGAAGAACAGGAGCAACGGATCAGGTTTGTCATTCCCGCACGGGCGGAGATAACTTCTTCAGCGCCGCCTGATCAGGAAATTAATGGACAGCGGATCCACGGATGACAGGGAATGATTCGTGGGAATGCCGTGTTCTTCCTTGTGTTGCCGGGCCATTGCCGTGTCAGACGAGAGCGACGACGGGCCGGACAGAGTCCGGCCCGTCGGGTGACCCCGATTACAACCGGAAGTCAGTCTCGCTCGCCATGGCCCCCGGAACCACGCTGGTTGTGGCTGCCGTCATTGCCACTGTTTTCGTCATTATGGCTACCGCCCTGGCGCCGGCGCCTGGCTTCAAAATGGCGATGTGACAGTACCGGATCACCACCGCCCTGCATGGCCTGGCAGGCGGCATCCACCGTGTCGATATTGCCGTCACAGTTATTGTCGATACCGTCGTCACAGATTTCCATCGCACCCGGGCTCACCGCGGCATTCGTATCGTCACAGTCCACCGGACCGCATACACCGCCTTCGATGGAATAACCGTCGCCATCACCATCCGTGCAATTGACGACCGGGCAACCGGCCGCATTCGGATCAGCCGCATCGACCAGGTTGTTACAGTTGTTATCGATACCGTCGGTACAAATCTCGGAGGCACCGGGATGAATCATCGGATCGTTGTCATTGCAGTCCATCTGGCCGCAACTGCCGCCTTCGAGGGAGAAGCCGTCGCCGTCGGCATCGGTACAGGTCTGCACCGGCGGGGGTGGAGGCGGTTCCGCCGGCGGACAGAACAGGTTGATAATGGCCGTGGTGCCACTCCTGTATGCCGATTTCCCCGCGCCGCTGCCGCCATTGCCGTCGTTGTGGCAGGCAGTGCAATTGTTCACCACGGCCGGCTGATACTGCGCCTGCAGTGTATTGCCTGCCTGTGCGCAGATCGTGTCGACATCCGCACCCAGGTTACCGTGTGCAAAAGCAGCATTGGCACACATGCCGAGGGCAAGCAGCACGGCGTAGCTGACCGCGCCTGGACCTTTATTCAGATCATCCATATTGAATTCTCCTTCTGGCTGGATTTGTTGTTCATGGTCAACCTTGTCATGGCAAGCTTTGTGCCAGTGCCGGCAATTGTGAAATTTTGCTTTTGATTACAGCCTGATAACGCACAACCCGGACATGCGGCAGGGACCGGGGTAGCACGGAACCGTCACCTGAGCGCGACATGAAATCTGCTGAAACGATCAAGCATCGGATTTACCTGCATATTTCGGCGTAACCGTATGACTACACGTGCACGACGCAACACGGGAAACAAACGTGTGGCCCGGCGCTGTTACCGCATGCACATACGCGGTATGCCCTGCAGCAGGCAATCCTGGGCGCCACGCGTCCTTGTTTCCGCCCGGCCACTCACCTAGAATCCGGCGATCATGCCGTTCCATTCGCACACCCTGCGGTTGCGCCTCAGCCTGCTACTGGCTGCTTGCCTGTTGTTCCTGGGCTGGTTCCAGCTCCACCACGAACTGACGGCGCATCTCGAGCATCCCGACAACGGCTGCGTGGTCTGTGTCTTCACCGGCCACCTCGGTGACGGTGCCACCGCCAGTGGTCTTACCCTGCATGCCGTGCACATCCCGTTCCGGCTGGATGTCGTTCCCGGCTATACGGCCCCGTCACTGGTACATCCCTTTCTTCATGCCTTCAGTCAACGCGGTCCCCCGCTCGATTCCAGCCTGATCTAGTTCGTATTCCTGAACCCCGTTCGGGTGACGCCTGCGCTGCGTGCGCCGGCACGCACCTGTATACAGATCCTGGAGACAAGACATGAAATACAGACCTTTACTGGTAGCGGCGGCGTGTTTCGCCCCGGCCCTGGCCACCGCCGCCGGCAGCAACGCCTTCAACCCGGACATCGCCCTGATCCTCAGTGGCACCTACGGCGATTTCCAGCACGACCCGGCCAACTATGCACTACCCGGCTTCCCGCTGGCGGACGAGGCCGACCCCGGCGAACAGGGCTTTTCACTGGGGGAATCGGAACTGGCAATCTACGCCAACATCGATCCCGACTGGTACGGCATGTTTACCTACGCCATTGCCGGCGATGGCACCGCCAGCGTGGAAAATGCCTTTGTGCAGACCACCAGCCTCGGGCACGGCCTGACGGTACGCGGCGGCCGCTTCTTCTCCGGCATCGGTTACCTCAACGAACAGCACGCCCATACCTGGGACTTCGTGGACAGCCCGCTGCCCTACCGGGCGTTTCTGAACAACCAGCTGGGCGACGATGGTGTACAGCTGCGCTGGGTGGCGCCCACCGATCTCTACACCGAACTCGGCGCCGAGTGGCTGCGCGGGGATGCCTTCCCCGCCGGCGGCAGCGCACACAACGGCCGTGGCACCTGGACGGCCTTCGTACACGTCGGTGATGATGTCGGTGACAGCAGCAGCTGGCGCGCCGGCCTGTCGCACCTGGACGCGAGCTCCGATGCCCGCACCACCACCAGCGCCGCAGGCGACGACCTGTTCAGCGGCAAGAACAGGCTCACCGTCGCCGACTTCGTCTGGAAGTGGGCGCCCGAGGGCAACGCCTACAACCACGACTTCAAGCTCCAGGCCGAATACCTGCATCAGTCCGCCACTGGCGACTTCACACCCGCCGGCGGCAGCGCCCTGCCGTTGAGCAACAAATCCGACGGCTGGTATGTGCAGGGCGTCTACCAGTTCGTGCATCGCTGGCGGGTCGGCCTGCGCCAGGACCGGCTGCACGCGGACAGCCCGGGTGCGGCCTTCTCCGGCACGGTGCTGGATACGCAGGGTCACGACCCGTCACGCAGCAGTCTCATGGTGGACTATTCCAACAGCGAGTTCAGCCGCGTGCGACTGCAGTACAACCATGACCACTCGGGCAGTGCCACCGACAACCAGTGGTTCCTGCAATACCAGATGAGCCTGGGCGCCCACGGCGCCCACCAGTTCTAGGAGGCCCCTGCCATGAAACAGATTCACGCAATCTTTGCTGTACTGCTGCTGACCGCCGCCGTCATCCCGGCACAGGCCGCCGACCTGAAGGTATTTGCCTGTGAACCGGAATGGGGGGCACTGACAAAGGAACTGGCCGGCGACCACGCCGACATCACCACCGCCACCACCGCGCACCAGGACCCGCACCATATCCAGGCGCGGCCCTCGCTGATCGCCCGCCTGCGCCGTGCCGACCTGGCGGTGTGTACCGGGGCCGAGCTGGAGATCGGCTGGCTGCCGATGCTGCAGCGGCAGTCCGGCAACGCCGCCGTGCAGAACGGCAAACCCGGCCTGTTCGAGGCGGCGATGCAGGTCGAGCGGCTGGAAGTACCCGAGGTGTCGGACCGGGCAATGGGCGACATTCACCCCGAGGGCAACCCGCACGTGCAGATGGACCCGCGCCGCATCGCCACCATCGCCACCGCACTGACCGCAAGGCTTAAGCAGATCGACCCGGCGCATGCCGCTGACTACGACGCACGCGGCGCCGATTTCGGCAAACGCTGGCAGACGGCGATCACGCGCTGGGACGAGATGGCCAAACCGCTGCGCGGCGTGCGTGTGGTAGTGCATCACAAGAGCTGGGTGTACCTGTTCGACTGGCTCGGCATCGAAGAGGCCGGGCAGCTGGAGCCCAAACCGGGCGTACCGCCCTCGGCCGGCCACCTCGCCGAACTGAAGGCGGAACTCACGGCCAGGCCGGCGAAGATGGTGATCTACGCGGCCTACCAGGACAGCCGCGCCGCCGAATGGCTCTCGCACGAGGCCGGCATCCCGGCCGTGGAACTGCCCTTCACGGTCGGCGGCACTGCAGGCGCCAACGACCTGTTCGGGCTGTACGACGACACCCTCAAGCGCATGCTGGATGCCCTCCATGCAGATCACTGACCTCGATTTCAGCATCATCGGCCCCGCCTTCGTGGCGGGGTTGCTGGTGCTGTCCACCCACGTTCCGCTGGGCCGGCAGGTACTGGCCCGCGGCATCATCTTCATCGACCTGGCCATCGCCCAGGTGGCCGGTGTCGGCGTGGTCCTTGCCGCCAACCTGGGCTGGGACGAACACGGCGTCGCCGCGCAACTGGCCGCCTTCGTCGCGGCCCTGCTGGGGGCACTGCTGCTGTGGGGGGTGGAGAAACTGTGGCCGGATATCCAGGAGGCGCTGATCGGTGTGCTGTTCGTGGTCGCCGCCTGCATCGGCATCC
>CAZMAK010000105.1:0-7683 GCA_964564245.1 uncultured Ectothiorhodospiraceae bacterium
TCGGGCTGGCCCATCGTCGCCTGTCCATCATCGACCTGGGCACCGGGCACCAGCCGCTGGGTAACGAGGACGGCAGCATACAGATCGTATTCAACGGCGAGATCTACAACTTCCTGGAACTGCGCGAGGAACTGATCGCGCGTGGCCACCGGTTCCGGACCGCATCCGACACGGAAACCATCGTGCATGCCTATGAAGAGTACGGCGATGATTGTGTCCGGCACTTCCGCGGTATGTTTGCCTTTGCGATCTGGGACGCACCGCGTGAGCGCCTGTTGCTGGCCCGTGACCGCTTTGGCAAGAAACCGCTCTACCTGTTCGAGGATGGTGAATCGGTCCTGTTCGCCTCCGAGATCAAATCCATCCTGCAGTATCCCGGCATCCTGAAACAGGCGGATACCGGTGCGATCTGGGAATATTTCGCCTATCGCTACGTGCCCGGTCCGCGTACGCTGTTCCGCGGTATCCGCAAGCTGCAGCCCGGCAGCTGCGCCCTGTGGGAGAAGGGACGGTTGCGGGAATGGAACTGGTACCGGCCGCCGGATTGCGCTGGCCGGCCACATGTTGAGCTGCCGGACGATCCGGTCGGTGCCTTCCTGGAGCGGCTGGAAGAGGCCGTCCGTATCAGAATGGTCAGTGACGTGCCGTTCGGTGCGTTTCTGTCCGGCGGGATCGATTCCTCGGCGGTCGTCGGCCTCATGAGCCGGCACAGCAATCACCCGGTGAAGACCTTTTCGGTCGGGTTTGCCGAGTCGCAGTACAGCGAGCTGGGCTACGCCCGTACCATCGCGCAGCAGTTCGCGACGGAACACCACGAGCTGACGGTGTCGCAGGACCACCTGATGGACGAGCTTCCCGCGCTGGTGCGCTACCGCGATGCACCGGTTGCGGAGCCTTCGGACATACCGATCTACCTGCTCTCGAAAGAGGCGCGCAAGACCGTGAAGATGGTGCTGACCGGCGAGGGCAGTGACGAGTTCCTCGGCGGTTACCCGAAGCATGTGTTCGAGCGCTACACGGCTACCTGGCAGCTGTTGCCGTCCTTCCTGCGTCACGGTCTGCTCGAGCCGCTGGTACAGGCCCTGCCATACCGGTTCCGGCGCGCGAAGACCGCCATCGTGAACCTGGGCCTGGAGGACCGGGACGAGCGCATGGCGCGCTGGTTCGGCGCACTGTCGCGCAAGGAGCGGGAGACACTGGTTGCCCTGCGTCCGGGGACAGCCGCGGTCGTGCCGCGCCCCGGGCCGGGCAACACGGCCCTGCGCGGTATCCTGTGTTTCGACCAGTGCAGCTGGCTGCCGGACAACCTGCTGGAGCGCGGCGATCGCATGACCATGGCGGCCTCCATCGAGGCGCGCATGCCGTTCATGGATCACGAGCTGGCGGCATTCGTTTCCGGCCTGCCTGATCATATGCGTGTGCACGGCCGCACCACCAAGTGGGTGTTGCGCGAGGCCATGAAGCGCCTGCTGCCGGCGGAGATACTGGAGCGTCCCAAGGTCGGTTTCCGTGTGCCGGTCAATGAATGGTTCCGGGGTCCGATGAAACAGTTCCTGTACGATCACCTGACCGGGCCGGATTCCAGGACCGCCGCCTATTTCCATCGTCCGGAACTGGACCGGATCCTGTCGGAGCATGTCAACGGCCGTCAGAATCACGAGAAGCTGTTATGGTGCCTGGTGAACCTCGAGCTCTGGCATCGTGAATACCAGATCGACGCATGAGCCGCGTTAGCTGGCTGATCAACCGCCTGCGGGTCATGTCGGCCCGCGAGGTGGTGTTCCGCCTGCAGCGGGCGTTGCAGTTGCGGATTGAGCAATTCCGTGTCTCGGCCGGCTGGCAACCGCTGCCAGCGGCCGGGGTCAGGCCGTCGCTGTCGTTGTTCGGTGAAGATCCCGGTCTTGTAGAGGAGTGGCAGCAGTCGTTCAGTCTGGATGTGGACGGGCTGCAGGATTATCTCGCCGGCCGGATCAACCTGTTCGGTCATGATCCTCTGGAGACAGGCGCGCCCGTGGCGTGGCAGCGCGACCCGGTGACCGGTACCGAGGCACCCCGCACCTTCGGCAAGTCGATCAACTACCGGGACGACCGGCTGGTCGGCAATATCAAGTTCACCTGGGAACTGGGGCGTCACCAGCACCTCGTGCCGCTGGCGGCGGCGTATGCCGTGAGCGGCGATGCGCGCTACCGCGACGCCGTTGTCGACCAGATCGAGGGATGGATCGGGGACAATCCGTTCGCCATCGGCATCCACTGGTGCAGTGCACTGGAAGTCTCACTGCGACTGGTATCCTGGGCCCTGGTCCACAGTCTGCTGGTGCTGCGCGACGGCGAGGCGGGGCTGTTCGGCTGCACGCGCGACCCGCAACGACTCGGGGTATCCATTTACCAGCAGGCCTGGTTTGTGCGGCACTTCCTGTCGCGCCATTCGTCGGCCAACAATCACCTGATCGGCGAACTGTGCGGTCTGTGGGTGGCCTGCCGGACCTTCGACCTCGGTACGCCGGGGCAGGCGTGGGGCGCACTGGCGCAGGCGGAGCTCGAACGTGAGGCGCGTCTGCAGGTTCATGCGGACGGTGTCGACCGGGAACAGGCCGGCTACTACCACCTCTGGGTGCTGGAATACCTGCTGTTCTGCTGGCTCACCGGCCGGCGCAGCGGGGCGGAATTTTCTGACGCATTCACCCGGACTATCCTGTCCATGGCGCGTTTCCTGGAGGATATCCGCCCGGACGGCGGTGAACCGCCGCAGCTGGGCGATGCGGACGACGGGTTCGTGGCCCGCTTTGTCCCGGCCTGGAGCCGGGATCCCAGCCGGGAGCTGCTGGACGCGGTCCGCGCGGTGTTCGGGTCTGACGGGCCGGCCCGCAGTGAGAAGGCCTTCTGGTACCGGTCGATGCTGCCTGCGACCGGACAGCCGGTCCCGCAACTGGACTGGCAGCGGCGTTACCCCGTGCTCTATCCGCAGGGGGGCTATGCCATCCTGGGTGGCGAGGGTTGTCACCTGGTATTCGATGCCGGTCCGCTGGGTTATCTCGGGATTGCCGCCCACGGCCATGCCGACGCGCTGAGCTTCTGTCTGGCCGTCGATGGCGCGTGGTGGCTGGTGGACCCGGGTACCTATGCCTACCACAGCGCGCCGGAATGGCGGAACTACTTCCGGGGTACCTCGGCGCACAACACGATACGGGTCAATGGCGCCGACCAGTCGCGCATCGGGGGCCCGTTCCTGTGGCTGGACAAGGCCACTGCATCGATCCAGGAATTTGATAATAACGAAGTAGAGCAATATGTTAGAGCATCACACAACGGCTACCGGGGTAACGGGATCACCCATACCCGCGAACTGCGCTGCCGTCCCGGATCGGGTGAGATCGAGGTGATCGATACGCTGGACGGCAATTTGCCGGAGACCGCCGAGATCTTCTTTCACTTTGCCCCGGACGTTCATCTCTCACACGATCCTGCCGACAATTTCTGGAAGGCCACGCGCGCAGGGTGTGCGCGTGAACTGGTGTTGCAGGCCGATCCGCACTGGCATTTCGAGATTTTCCGGGGCAGTACAAATCCAATATCGGGATGGTATTCTCCGGCCCTCGAGGAAAAAATGCCGGCCGTGACCCTGCGGGGACTGGCAAACCAGACAGCAGCACGGCGCTGCGTGACCCGGATCCTCACAGGCGGTCCGCAGCCTGCTGAATCGTCTCGTTAAGCTGTCGTCAAGGAAAAAGGATTAATATGAAAATCAGTATCTTGGGGCTTGGCTACGTGGGCGCGGTTTCGGCCGGCTGCCTCGCAAAGGACGGCCACACCGTGATCGGCGTCGACCCGTATCTGCCCAAGGTGGACCTGATCAATGCCGGGCAGACCCCGGTCATCGAGAAGGATATCGGGGACATCATCCGGCAGGCGGTGGACGACGGGCTGCTCAGCGCGACACAGGATGTGCGGCAGGCGGTGCTCGACAGCGATATCTCGCTGATCTGCGTGGGCACGCCCAGCCAGGCCAATGGCAGCCTCGACCTGAAATATGTGCGCAAGGTGTGCGAGGAGATCGGCGCCGCCCTGAAGGAAAAAACAGGATTCCATGTCGTGGTGGCGCGCAGCACCATGCTGCCCGGCAGCATGCGCTCGATTGTCATCCCGGTGCTGGAGCAGGCTTCGGGCAAGCGGGCCGGCGTGGATTTCGGGGTCTGCAACAACCCCGAGTTCCTGCGCGAGAGCACAGCGGTATACGACTATTACAACCCGCCCAAGACCGTGATCGGTGAAACCGACACGGCCGCCGGCGACCGGCTGGCGAGTATCTATGCCCACCTCGATGCGCCACTGGTGCGTACCTCGGTGGAGACGGCCGAGATGGTGAAGTACACCGACAATGTCTGGCATGCACTCAAGGTCGGGTTTGCCAACGAAATCGGCAATATCTGCAAGGCGGTCGGCATCGACGGCCACGAGGTCATGGAGATCTTCTGCAAGGACACCAAGCTGAACCTGTCCCCTTATTACATGAAGCCCGGTTTTGCCTTTGGCGGCTCCTGCCTGCCGAAGGACGTGCGTGCGCTGACCTACAGGGCCCGCGCCTCCGACATCGACGTGCCGATCCTGAATGCCATTATCCCGAGCAACCAGCGGCAGATCGAGAAGGGTCTGGCGATGATCACCGCGAAGGGCAGCCGCAAGGTCGGTATCCTCGGGTTCAGCTTCAAGGCGGGCACCGACGATCTGCGCGAGAGTCCCCTGGTCGAGGTGATCGAGCGGCTGATCGGCAAGGGCTACGACATCCGGCTGTATGACAGGAATGTGAAGATTGCCAGCCTGGTGGGCGCCAACAAGGATTACATCCACAATCATATTCCTCACATTTCGAAACTGATGGTGGATAGTATCGAGGCAGTTGTACACCACGCCGATGTGATCGTGATTGGCAACGGGGCGGTGGAATTCCGGGAGGTGGCCGAGCGGATACCGCCGGGCAAGACCGTCGTCGACCTGGTGCGGGTCGTCGACCGGCGCTCCTCGACCGAGTCCGGCTATGACGGGATCTGCTGGTAGCGGCTGGTACGGGAATGGCCACCGGGGGGGACAGGCAGCGACGTGTGCTGATCATCGTGGAGAACCTGCCATCACCGTTCGACCGGCGGGTCTGGCAGGAGGCAACCACGCTGCAGCAACACGGCTACGGGGTCTCGATCATCTGCCCGACCGGCAAGGGTTACGAGAAAAAGTACGAGGAGATCGATGGTATCCACATCTACCGGCACAATCTGCCGCTGGAAGCGGAGGGCGCACTGGGCTACCTGCTGGAATATTCGACGGCGTTGTTCTGGGAATTCGTGCTGGCCTGGAAGGTGCTGTTCCGGCACGGCTTCGATGCCATTCACGCCTGCAATCCTCCAGACAACATTTTCCTGATCGGCGGTTTTTTCAAGTTGCTCGGCAAAAAGTTCCTGTTCGATCATCATGACATCAATCCCGAGTTGTACGAAGCCAAGTTCGGCAGGCGTGATTTCTTCTACCGGGTGATGCTGGCCTGGGAACGCTGGACATTCCGGCTTGCAGATGTGTCCATCGCTACCAACGAGTCCTACAGGCGGATCGCCATCGAACGTGGCGGGATGGATCCCGGCCGGGTGTTCGTGGTCCGCAGCGGGCCGAAGCTGGAGCGTCTGAAGATCCTGCCGCCGGTCGAGGCACTGAAAAACGGCAGGAAATTCCTGGTTGGTTATGTCGGTGTGATGGGCAGGCAGGAAGGGATCGATTACCTGCTGCAGGCCCTGAGGTTCATTGTGCACGACAGGCAGCGGACGGATGTGCAGTTCGGCCTGGTGGGTGGTGGCACCTCCCTGGCAGAAATGAAGGAACTTGCCACCGCACTGGGCATCGCAGATTATGTGACCTTCACCGGCCGGGTGCCGGATGATGATATGCTGGCGATGCTGAATACCGCCGACGTTTGTGTGAATCCGGACATTGCCAATGAAATGAACGACAAGTCCACCATGAACAAGATCATGGAATACATGGCGCTGGGCAAACCTGTCGTACAATTCGATCTGACCGAAGGGCGATTCTCCGCGCAGGAGGCATCGCTCTACGCGCGCCGGAACGACGTGGAGGACCTGGCCGAAAAGATCCTGTACCTGCTGGACCGGCCGGAGGAACGTGAAAGAATGGGGAACATCGGCAAGCAACGGATCGAGGCTGTGCTGGAGTGGCGGCATGAGGAGCCAAAACTGCTGGCCGCATACCAGGCGCTGTTTGCTGTCTAGACAAGGTCAGGGGCAATGGAAAAAAGAAAGGCACAGACAATTATCTGGAAATATCCGCCGGCCTTCTGGATCCTGCTGGCCAGTATCATCGTGCTTGGCGGTATCGTATTCCAGTACACCATTGCGGACATGGTGTATCGGTGGAATACAAAGGAAGAGTACGGCTACGGCTACCTGATCCCGGTCATCACGCTGTTTCTGGTATGGCAACGCAAGAACCAGCTTGCAGAAACCGAATTCAGGTCGTCGTGGTGGGGACTGCTGCTGATCGTACTGGGCGGGGTCCTGTTTTTCCTGGGCGAGGTCGCCACAACGTTCACGCTTGCCCAGTATGGTCTTGTCGTCACGGTACTGGGTGTGGCGCTGGCATTGCTGGGCTGGCAGGCATTCCGGATCATCATGGTGCCGCTGGCGTTGCTGTTTTTCATGGTACCGTTACCCCCGTTCATCTATAACACCCTGTCCACGAAACTCCAGCTCCTGTCTTCCGGGCTCGGGGTGGCCGTGATCCGGCTGCTCGGCATCAGCGTATACCTGGAAGGAAACGTGATCGACCTCGGGAGCTACAAGCTGCAGGTCGTCGATGCCTGCAGCGGGCTGCGCTACCTGTTTCCGCTCGCCTCCCTGTCCTTCGTCGCGGCATATATCTACGTCGGCGCGTTCTGGAAAAAGGCGGTGATCTTCCTTTCAAGCATACCAATTACCGTGCTGATGAACAGTTTCCGGATCGGTGTGATTGGCGTTCTGGTCGAGTACGGAGGACCGGCACAGGCGGAAGGTTTTCTGCATTATTTCGAGGGGTGGATCATATTCATGGCCTGCATTGCGCTGCTGGTGCTCGAAATGGCGGTACTGGCCAGGATCGGCAAGAACCGGTTGTCGATGGCCGATGCCTTTGCCATCGAACTACCCGGGAAACTTCCGGATGACCTGGAACGGCGTGTCCGGAGAGTAAGTGCATTTTCCTGGACGGTACCGGTACTGCTTGCCGGACTGGTAGTGGCAGGCATGTACGTGCATGGCAAGCAGGATGTGGTTCCGCAGCGCAGGGTATTCGCGGAATTTCCACTGTCGTTTGCCGGCTGGCAGGGCACTGCCGGAAAGCTGGAGGAAAACATTCTGGAGTCACTCAAGACCGAAGACTACATTATTTCCGATTACCGGAATGATGCGGGCGACGAGGTCAACTTTTATGTTGCCTACTACGCGGACCAGGCAGCCGGATCCGCTGCGCATTCACCACGTGCATGTATCCCGGGTGGCGGCTGGCTGATCAAGGAGCTCACCACCCGCCCGGTCTCGGGTGTCTCGTTTGCTGACAGGCCCCTGATGGTGAATCGCCTGGTGATCAAAAAGGGGGACTACACCCAGGTCGTGTATTACTGGTTCCAGCAGCGCGGACGGGATATTA
>CAZMAK010000106.1:0-7510 GCA_964564245.1 uncultured Ectothiorhodospiraceae bacterium
TGATCATGACAGGCGCACCCGCGGGTCGACGATGGTGTAGGTGATATCCACCAGGATCAGGCCGATGATGTACAGCACCGAGCCGAGGAACACCATGACGCGCACCACGGCAAAATCCTGCTTGTTGATTGCGTCGATGGTGTAGCTGCCCAGACCCGGGATGGAAAAGAAGGACTCGGTCAGCAGGCTGCCCATGAACAGCAGCGGCAGTACCACCACCACACCGGTCACGATCGGGATCAGGGCGTTGCGCAGCACGTGGCGGAACATCACCAGCGATTCGGACAGTCCCTTGGCACGTGCGGTACGCACGAAATCCTTGCCGGCCTCCTCCAGGAAGAAGGTACGGTACCAGCGTGCACCGGAGCCGATACCGCTGATCACGCCGATCAGTACCGGCAGGATGAGGAACTTGATGGCACCCAGCCCGCTGGCGTAACCCGAGATCGGCATCAGCCGGAACAGCTTGGCCAGCAGGAACTGGCCGCCGATGATGTAGAACATGCCGGAGATCGACATCAGGATCACGCACAGGATCACACCTGACACGTCCACGTAGGTGCCACGGAAGAAGGCCATCAGCATCGCAAAGGTGACATTGACCAGCAGACCGACCAGCAACGCGGGAATGGCGATGGCCAGACTGGGCAGCATGCGCTGGCTGATGTCGTAGCTGATGTCACGGCCGTCATCGGAGAATCCGAAGTCGAAGGCGAACAGCCGGACCGACTTCTCGAAGAATATGGTATCGGTGAATTCCCGGATTCCGCTTGCCTTGTGGTTTACCAGCAACGGCTTGTCATAGCCGTGGTCGCTCTTCCAGCTCGCGATGGCCTCCGCCGTGACATGCTTCATGCCGAGGTGCAGGCGCGCCATGTCGTCCGGCGAATTGACCACGAAGAACAGGTAGAAGGTCAGCACGTTCACCCCGATCAGGATCGGGATCGCGTAGGCGATGCGGCGGACGATATAGGCGAACATTCAGCGCGCTCCCGCAATGGCGGTCTGCCGCTGCCGGCGCCGGTAGCCAATCACGGCCGGCACGATCACGGCCAGTATCAATACGGCCAGCACGTACAGGGGCCACAATACCGGCTGGTTCCATTGTGCCTGCAGGCGCGCGCGCAGGGCCGGCTCGATGCGCTTGTACTTGAGACTGTTGTTTGCCATCAGGTTCGGCTTGGCATTTTTGTACCAGACGTGGTGCAGCGAGAACTGCTTGGGGAAAAACCCCCACACCCAGGGTGCGTCCTGGCGCGCGATGTCGGTCATCTGTTCGATCAGGCGCGCGCGCTGCGGCGTGTTTTCCATGTTCTTGACCTGCTCGAAGAGGCGATCGAATTCCGGGTTCCGGTAGTTCGCGGCATTCTCACCGTTCTTGCCTACCTTGCTGTTCGGCCCGTACAGCAGGAACAGGAAATTTTCCGGATCCGGGTAATCGGCGTTCCAGCCCCACTGAAAGATCTGCGCCGTACCCTTCTGCATCTTGTCCTGGAAGCGGTTGTAGTCGGTCGCACGGATCACCAGCTGCAGGTCGAGCTTGGCGAACTGCTTGGTCAGCCAGTCGAGCCGGGCCTTGGCGTCCGGCCCCACGGCGGCGGTATCGAAGTTCAGCACCAGCGGCTTGCCGGTGTGGATATCCCGGCCGTCCGGATAGCCCGCCCCGGCCAGCAGGCGCCGCGCCTGTGCGATGGACTTGCGCCGCGGGCCACGGGGCGTGACATCGTACATCACCGGATTGATCCCGGCCGCACCCTCCACGTAGCCGAATATTCCCGGCGGAATCATGCCCTGGGCCGGGATGCCGCGGCCATTCAGGAAGATCGACACATATTCCTCGGTGTCGATGGCGATCGAGATGGCCTGGCGCAGCTTGCGTGCCCGCTCGCTGTAACCACCCACCACCGGGTCCAGCATGTTGAAGCCGGTATAGTAGATGGAGGACGCGACTGCCGTGTTCAGCTGGATTCCCTTCCGTTTCATCGCGTCGGTCAGGCTGACCTCGCCACCGGCGCCGATACTGATGGCCTGGTCGAAACTGTCGGAAGTGATCCCCGAGGAATCGTAATAGCCCTGCAGGAACTTGTTCCAGTACGGGATATCCTCCTTCTCCAGGCTGAACACGATCCGGTCGATGAACGGCAGCGGTTTGCCGGCGTCGACGAGCAGGCCGGCGGCGCGGTCGGACGGCTCACCCTCCAGCGGATAGGTCTCGCCGTGGAATTCCGGATTGCGCACCATCACCATCTGCCGGTTCGGATTGTTCACGGTGAGCATATAGGGACCGGTGCCGACCGGGTACCAGTCCAGCGTGATATTGCGTTCCGACATGCCGGGCTGGGCATAGAAGGCGTCGACCTCGGGCGGAACCGGTGCGAAGAACGGCATGGCCAGCCAGTACAGCAGTTGCGGGTACTTGCCGTGAATACGGATGCGGTAACTGTACCGGTCCAGCACCTGTACGCCGGTCAGCGGGTAGCGGGCCAGGTCCAGATACCCCCCCGGCTCCCCGCTTGCGGAGAGTTCATTCCAGGCCTGCTCCAGCGTGGCGGAGTAGTCGGCCAGTCCCACGATGTATTCACTCATCAGACCGAGGATGGGGCAATGCAGCTTCGGGTGCGCCAGGCGCTTGATCTGGTAGACGTAGTCGGCGGCCACCAGTTCCCGCGTGCCGGTTGCGGTGAAATCCCCGAGCGAATGGATCCCGTCCAGATCCCGGGCGGTCAGGTGTGCGTAGCGCAGCCTCCCCTGCGCATCGCGGGCAAATGCCGGGTGTGGCTGGTAATGAATACCGGGCTTGATGTGAATGTCATACTCGCTGAAGGCGATCTGTGCGGCAGGGGCATCGTCCGCCAGCGGGTTGCCCTGCGCGTCCAGGTAGTGTGCCCGGGGCACCTCGGTCGCCGTCAATGGAATCAGTTGATACGGGCGTTTGAGATAATGATATTGCAGGGGCGGTTCGTAGATCTGCCCGGTGAACAGCACCTCGTTGGAACTGTAGGACTGTGCCGGATCGAGGTGATTGGGACGCTCGCTGAACGAGGCGTAATAGATATTCCTGGCGGCATCCGCAGCCGGGTACGGCCGGTTCCAGGGCTGGCCATTACAGGCGACCAGCAGCAGTAACACCGTGCACAGTGCTGCCGCAATGGCCGACCGGCCGCGCATACTGTACGCACGAGTGGTTTGCATGACCGCCTATTATAATGAGCGCATCGCCCGGATACAGGTTTTTCCGGCACTTCAACTGGACGGGGTTTTCCGGTAACGTAACGGCCTTCAATCACCTTGCCCGGGGCTCCGTCCGCGAGCAATCGGGACCATCACCACGCCGGGAAACAGCTATGGGATTCTTGAACGGGAAACGAGCACTGATTGTCGGTCTGGCAAGCAACCGGTCGATCGCCTGGGGTATTGCACAGGCCATGCGCCGTGAAGGCGCGCAGCTGGCCTTCAGCTACCCGAATGAAAAGATGGGTGACCGGGTGACCCGTATGGCTGCCGAATGTGACTCGGACATCGTGCTGCCGTGTGATGTCAGCAGCGACGAGCAGATCACCGCGCTGTTTGACGACCTCGGCAGGCGCTGGGACGGACTGGATATCATCATCCACTCGGTCGCCTTTGCGCCGGCCGAGCAACTGGCCGGCGATTTCCTGGAATGTATCACCCGCGAAGGCTTCGCCATTGCACACGACATCAGCGCCTACAGCTTTGCCGCGCTGGCCAGGGCGGGACACCCGTTGATGAAGGGACGCAACGGTTCCCTGCTCACCCTGAGTTACCTGGGCGCGGTGAAGACCATCCCGAACTACAACGTGATGGGGCTCGCCAAGGCGAGCCTGGAGGCCACGGTGCGCTATCTCGCACAGAGCCTCGGCCCGGAAGGGATCCGGGTCAACGGAATATCCGCCGGGCCGATCCGCACCCTGGCCGCCTCCGGCATCGGAAACTTCCGCAAGCTGCTCGACAACTTTGCCCGCGCTGCTCCGCTGCGGCGCAATGTCACCATCGAGGACGTGGGTAATGCGGCAGCCTTCCTGTGTTCCGACCTGGCAGCCGGCATTACCGGTGAGATCACCTACGTCGACTGCGGCTACAGCACGATCGGCATGGCACCGCTCAGACAGGACGACTGACCGGGGCATCCGCCAGGATTCCGGTCTCCCCTTCCAGCCGGCCGATCAGCACGGCGCCACAGGAATCGCTGAACACGTTCACGCTGGTACGGCACATGTCCAGTATGCGATCCACCGCCAGGATCAGCCCCACTGCCTCGACCGGCAGCCCGATGGCGCTCAGGATGATGGTGATGGCGACCAGGCTGGCGGCCGGTATGCCGGCGACGCCGACCGAGGTCAGCAGGGCTACCATGACCACCGTGAACTGGGTGGCGAATGTCAGCTCGATGCCATATGCCTGCGCAATGAACATCGCCGCCACGCATTCATACAATGCCGTGCCGTCCATATTGACGGTGGCGCCCAGCGGCAGAACGAAGCTGGTTGTGCGGTTGGAGACACCGGCCCTGTTCTCCACGCAGTCCATGGTCAGTGGCAGCGTGGCGGAGGAGGATGCGGTCGAGAAGGCGGTCACCAGCGCCGGCACCATGGCCCGGAAATGGCGGACCGGATTCACCCGCGCGACCAGCCTGAGCAACAGCGGCAGGGTGATGAACATGTGCACGGCCAGCGCCACCAGCACCGTGAGAAAGAACACCAGCAATGGCAGGAAGACCGCAAGGCCGGTGCCGGCAATCACCTTGGCGACCAGCGCAAAAACCCCGACCGGTGCAAAGCGCATGACCCAGTCCGTCATCTGCATCATCACGGCAAACACGCCCTGCCAGAATTCCCGCAGCAGGCGGGCCGGCTCTCCGTGGATACGGGTCATGAAATAGCCGAACAACAGGCTGAAGAATATCAGTCCCAGCATCTGCCCCTGCGCCGCAGCCTGCACGATGTTGGGCGGCACCATCCGGACCAGGATATTGACCACCTCACCAATCCCCTGACCCTGCAACTGACCGGCAATCGCACGGGTCTCGGCCTCTGGCAGTCCGATTGCGTCGCGTGCAGGCACGCCGTCGATGATGCCCGGTTGCAACAGGTTTACCGCGGCCAGACCAAGCAGGATGGCCAGCAGGCTGGTACTCAGGTAGTACAGCAGGGTCTTCCCGCCGAGGCGTCCCATCGAGCCGCCGTCACCCATGCCCGAGACACCGGAGATGATCGAGGAGAATATCAGCGGGACGATCAGCATCTTGAGGGCATTCATGAACAGGCTGCCCAGGAAGGTATAGACCGACAGCACGGGCACGCCAAACAGTGCGCTGTCGCCGCCGGTCAGTGTCCCGGCTACCACCGCGAGCAGCAATGCCAGGAGGATTTGCCAGTGCAGTTTCAGTGCCTGTTTCTCCGTGCCGGACGGTCGGCGGGCATCGTTGTTACTGAGGCGCGGCTTCCGGAATGTGGATCTCCGCCCTGGATCTCAGCTCACTGATCAAGATCTGCATATCGTTGAGTCCAAGCAGGTCATTCAGTGAACGCAGGGCCTGCTTGCGTGAGGATTCCGGCAGTTTGTCGAAGTTTCCGTCCTGTACCTCTTCCAGGGACAGCAGGACATACCCGCCGTCCGGTTGCAGGAAACCGTCGAATACCGGCTTGTTCGATGCGGAGCGTGGCAGTGCAAAGGCCTTTTTGACAACAAAGGCGGAAGGCTGCGTCGCGGTCCTTGGCAGCAGGATACTGTGCCCGAGTTCCAGCTTCCGGTCCTGCGCGATCGAGTCCAGCGTGGATTTCCCGCTATTCAGCGCGGCAAGCAGGGAGTCACCCTTCGACCGGAGCAGGTGTTCCAGCGCATCCTTGTGCGCGGCGGCGGTCACCTTGTCGCGGATTTCGTCAAGCGGCGGTAATGCGGCATCCTGGTGATCCGCCACACGCAACACAACGACATGGTCATCGCCAACCTCGACCGGCGAGCTGTTGTTACCGTTTTTCAGGACATCATCACTGAACGCGGCCGCCACCACCTTCGGGTTATCCGCAATACCGCTGCCACCGGAGCGACTGAACCAGCCCGATTCCTGTATCGTCAGTCCCAGTGCCGCTGCCGCACCCTGCAACGAATCCGGCTGTTCGAACGCCAGATTGGCAAGGGTATCCTGCTGTTCATAGAACTGGTCGTTGCGTTCACCATGCAGGAGTTCATCGACCAGCTCCTTGCGGACCTGTTCGATCGGGGTTGCCTTTTCCGGCACGATCCCCAGCAGTTCGATAATGTGGAAGCCGAAACTGGAGCGCACCGGCTGGCTGCTGCGTTCTCCCACCTTCATGCCGAATACGGCCTGCTCGACCTCAGGCACCATGACGCCTTTCCCGAAAGTACCGAGATCACCTCCTTCTTTCGCAGACACCGGATCGTCGGAGACTTCCTTTGCCACAGTGGCAAAGTCCTCACCCTTGTCCAGGCGCTTGATGACTGCCTCGGCCTTCTTGCGCGCGGCCGCTACATCGGCCTCTGCATCGCTTTTCGGAGTGATCAGGATATGCCGGGCATGGCGTTGCTCGGGCGTGACATACTTGTCGCGATGTTCTGCATAGAGCGCCTTGATCTGCTCTTCATCGACCGTCCTGTCCACAGCCAGTTTGGCCGCATCCAGATCCAGGTAGCGGACCCTGACGCGCTCCGGGGTCCTGAACATGTCCGGATGGGCCTGGTAAAATTCATTGAGCTTGCCATCATCCAGACTGACCTCCTTTTCCACCGAGCTTTCCGGGATGACCAGGTAATTGAAGCGGCGCAGCTGCGCCTGCAGTGCATAGGCCCGGCGCAGTTCCTGTTCCGTACCTGATGCGGTCAGCAGAATGCCGGACTTGAGCTCGTTTGCGATGATTTCCCTTCTCAGGCGCCACTCGAACGACTCTGGCGTCATGCCCTGGTAATGCAGCGTATCGGTATAGCGCTCCCTGGAAAATACGCCGTCCTTCCTGAATTGCTCCACCGAGGCGATCTGTGCAGTCAGTGCGCTGTCACTGGCGGCGAGCTTGTCCGACATTGCCTCCTGCAGGACGAGTTCCTCGTTCACCAGTTTTGTCAGCGTGTCTTTCCTGAGCTGCGCATCGTCGATCAGTTCGGGTTTATAGTTGTCACCCAGCGCCTGCCGGATACGGGCCTGCTGCTGATCGTAGGCGCGCCGGAACTGCGCGTCGCTGATCTCGACATCATTGACCTTCGCCGCGTAGTTCTCGACGCTCGATTTCATGTAGGAGTTCAGACCGAAAAAGGCAAAGGCGATAAACAGAATGGCAAGGATGAACCAGCCAACGATACCCATCACTCGATCATGGATAGCCTGTAACATATTCAGATTCCCGGATGGCGGACACGAAGAATTTGTGCTGGTTACAGCAGACAAAGAAAGGGCACCCACACGGGCACCCTCCCTCAATCATCATAATGGCGGAGTGGACGGGACTCGAACCCGCGACCCCCGGCGTGACAGGCCGGT
>CAZMAK010000107.1:0-7462 GCA_964564245.1 uncultured Ectothiorhodospiraceae bacterium
CATGGCGCAACCATTCCGTGCGCAGTTGCAGTGACAGCTGTTCCAGCCCGGCTTCACCCTGCAGGGTTTCAAGATGCGCAGCATTGGCGAGCGTATGGATTCTTGCATACCACGGGTGCAGCCAGACATCGGCATCCGGAACGAATCGGGCCATCCTGTCTGCAATAGAGATCAGGGAATTACACTCCTCCATGCACGGGGTATCTGGCATCAGCGGCAATGTTCTCTGTATGTGAGCGGGGGGCGGACACGGTGGCTGGATTGAAACAGTCCGTTCATTTCCGGGGTTTCAGCAGGTCCGGGTACGTTTTCAGCAGAAAATCACCGAGTGCCCGCGCCGCGATCCCCTGTGCTTCAGGGTCGGGGTGCTGGTTGTTGGGATGTACCCATAACTCCGGTCCGTTGTGCCCGTGAAATGCGGGTAACAGGTCAACGACCGGTAGCTGTATGCTGTTGGCAAATTCGGTTATGGTCTTGTGTATCGGCCTGAAGGGATAATCATCGGACAGTTTCCACAGCACCGGATAGATGGCCAGTACCAGTCTGGCATTGTGTTGACGCGACAGTTGCTGCGCCTGTCTGAGGGCATTTCTGCTCTTTTCCCATCCGGGCGAATATTCATCGAAGCCGGCCAGATAGTCCCTGACCAGCTGGTCTGCGGCGCGTTGTCGTTCGAACCGGCTGGCAATGACATCGACCAGTCTTGAATGACGGCGCCAGAACGCCAGCTGCTTCTCGGGGGTGATCCTGCCAAATGCCCGTGCGGTACCACCAGCGTTCGTGTCGTTCAGAAAATAGCAGATCACGACAATGTCCGGGTCGAGTGCAAGACCGAGATTTGCAAGCAGTGCTGTTTCATGTGCGGTGTTATAGCCACCGACCCCGAGATTCAGGACTTCTGCATGTGCCGCATGGTCGCCGGAATCCAGCATCTTCTCGAGTTGTGCGGGCAAGGTGTCCTGGGCACGTACCCCGGTGCCGAATGTGAACGAGTCTCCCAGGACGATGATCCGTGTGGTGCCCGGAATCTTTTCCCTGGTTGTTTCCTTGCCCCTGAATCCAAGTGAATTGATGTGGTACGTCAGGGTATTGTCTGCATCGAAATAGCCATGCGGATTGGAGCCGAAGTTCTGTTTTCCGGTTCCGTTCGGTCTGAGTATGTACGGCGCACCGGCGAATGCCGGCCTCATCAGTATCGATCTCGGCATGGTGGTGAAATTAACCCGGCTTACCGGATCGACCAGCAGACGCGTTGCGAATTCAAGGGCCGCCACACACATGGTGATCGCGGCCACTACCAGTATGAGGTTTCTTTGCCATTCCTTCATGATGTCTGGAGCAACCTTTTCTATCTGTATGTACCGGACAGGAATGTCAGGTGCTGCCGGTATTGGCTGCGGGGAATAATACACCGCGGCTTTCCAGGTCGAGAAACCGTTCGAGATCGCCGGCGATTTTCCGGTTGTCCGATTCAATATCGATGACAAGCAGGTCCTTCCGGTTCCTGAAATATTCCAGCACGTTAGTATTGTGCCTGCGATATATTTCCCGGTAGGCATCACCGTGGCCGGCCGGGTTGCCGTAGCCATAGATCAGCTGGCGCATCCTGGTACGTTGTGATCCCGTGTATTTGAGGATGCTGTTCAGCCAGCTGGTGTCATCCCGCCGGGTGAATATGAACCTGCTGCCCGGGAAGTGATTGTCCAGCTGACGGTAGAGCAATGGCCAGGGATTGTCACTGAAGAAATCGAATTCCCTCACCAGTCCCGACAGCAGTCCCGGATCGACCAGTGTGGCGAGGTCGGCCGGTATGCCGTCATCTGCCCCGACCTGCTGCTGGCTGCCCAGGTTCAGCCGATCCATGCTGTAAGCCGTGTTGTGCAGGGTCCGGAAACCGTATTCATGCATGAACCAGGTAAGGCTGGTCGTTCCGGTTTTATGGAAACCGATATTGAAAATCTTGCGTTGTACAGCAGTCATTCTGGTCCGCCGGGTTGACTGTTCGACATTGGAATCCCGTTCGAGTGGCCGTCACAGGTCCTGCAGCCGCTCCTTTCAGGCATTATCTTCCTGCAACGCATCGAGCAGCACGGCAAGATGCTTCCGGTAGTGTTGCCACCGTCCGATCGATTTCATGTACATGGGTTGCCGCACCTGGTCATAGCTGGGTGTGTTGACATCACGCCGGGTGGTGTGAAAATCCAGGCAGCCGTCATCCCAGGGCAATTCGCAGAACTCGATCATCCTGCGCACGTTCTGTTCCGGCTCCGTCACCAGTTGTTCGTAGCGCAGGTCCAGTATCGGCAGATCCAGTGCCCGGCTCCAGTAGCGCATGATCTGTTGATAGTCGCGGTAATGCCCGCCCAGTCGTGCCAGGTCCGAGGCATAGGCGTGCCGGGGCGCGAAGATCTGGAAGTAGATCGAGAGACAGGTATCGCGTGCATCACGCGAGAGATGAATCACCCTTGCACCGGGAAACAGCAGGGAGATCAGGCCCAGGTGCAGGAAGTTGTGCGGAGACTTGTCCACGACCCGGGCAGCATGTGGCGCCAGGGTCTCCAGTTGCAGCAGGTGGCGGCCGGCATGCTGGTTCAGTTGTTTCGACGTCAGCGTGGCGAGGCAGTCCGGGTAGCCCTTGTGATAGATCCGGAGTGATTCCGCGATTGCCTCCACGCCGTTGAGTTCGCCGGCGCCATGGATGTCGGGGTGGCTGGCCAGGATCTGCTCGACCAGCGTGGTGCCCGACCGCGGCATGCCGACCACGAAGACGGGGCGAGGTGAATGGTTGTCCGCCTGTGGCAGGGTGCGCCAGAACTTCCCGTCCAGGGCATTGAGCTGCTGCAGGATGCGCCGGGTCTGCAGGTCGATGGCATCATCCCCTGCCAGCCGCTGGTCCCGCTCGTGGCTGAGGCGGTTTGCCCTGTCGTAGTGCAGGAATGCCCCGTCATACTTTCCGCAGGCATCCAGCAGCTTGCCGAGTCTGAAATGCAGATCCGTGCGTGTCTTGTAGTCCAGCGCCGGATCGTTCAGGGCCCGCTCCAGTATGCCGGCAGCCTCGTCATTGCGTCCGAAGTGCCTGGCGATATCGGCAAACGGTAACGCGATCGCCGGGCTGGATACGCCGGCATCGACAAACGGTTTCAGCACGGTATCGGCCTGTTCAAATTCGCCGCGGCGTTCCAGGATGCCGGCCAGGGCGCCGGCTGCATATTCATCGTCCGGCTGCAGGCTGCAGGCCGTGCGGTAGTGGGAAATGGCCGTGTCGAACTGCCCGAGGCTCGCCAGCGCGGCACCGAGTGCATAGTGTGCGGGACCGGATTCCGGCTCGGCCTGTACCGCCTGCTGCAACAGGGGCAGGGCCTCGCCCTGTCTGCCGCGTGTTGCCAGCGAGTTACCCAGTTCAATCCGGATCATGTGGTTGGCCGGGTCCAGTTGCAGGGCCTTGCGCAACCATTCTTCCCCGGCCTCGGGCCTTCCGGTTCGCCGGTACAACCGGCCAAGTCCCGCCATCGCGCCCGGCAGGTTCGGTTCCAGTCGCAGCGCCTCCCGGTATGCCGTCTCTGCCGACTCGAACTCACCCAGCTCCGTGAGGGCATTGGCCAGGAACAGGTGCGCGTTGGCGAACCCGGGGCGCAGCTCGATCGCGCGCGAGAATTCCGTTACGGCTTCCTGCAGCCTGCCCTGCCGTTCCAGTGCGGTGCCCAGCGCGTGGTGGGCCAGGGCGTGTCCGCCGTCGAGTCCCAGCGCCAGCCTGCAGTCTGCCTCGGCCGCGTCGAAGTCGCCGGTGTGGATTTTCGTGATGGCCAGCATGATGCGCGCGTCGATATCCGTCCGGTCCGTCTTGCAGATCTTTTCATACAAGGCGGACGCTTCCGGATGCCGTCGCTCGGCAAGCAGCGCCTCGGCCTGCTTCCTGAGCGTTCGGGTCATGATGTTCCTGGTGGCCATCGGTCAATCAAGTGGGTGTGTGCGGTTCCCGCCGGGAATTACCGGCGGCCGTGCCCCGGGAGGTGGTCGACCGGCAATGGCTTCATGTCCGGGACCGCGCCATGGCAGAACTGGCAGAGAACCGGTATTTCCTGCGCGCCGTCATGCAGCAACGTTAGCAAACCCGATATGTCGAGTCCACACGGGCAATGGATGCGCCGCATGGAAGGTCGTATCCGGCGTGGTATGGCATACTTGTTCCGCGCTTGCAGACGGATTCCGGTTGATGCTTCACACATGAGTATGGAAAAGGAAGAAACCGCGGGTACCGGGCATCCCGGACGATCCGTTCCGGCGGCGGCGGAGACCGCCGCACTCCAGGGCACCCTGGACCGTGCCCTGCGGGAGCACCAGGCCGGGAACCTGGAGCGGGCGCTGGCCGGTTACCGGCAGGTATTGCAGCGGCAGCCCGGTCACGCCCTGGCGCTGCACATGTCGGGAGTCATCGCGTACCAGACCGGTGAGTATGGCGAGAGCATCAACCTGATCAGTCGCGCGGCACAACGCATGGCTCCCGACCCCGGTTTGTGTGTGAACCTGGGCAATGCCCTGCAGGCAAGCGGGCGGATAACGGAGGCGGTTGAACAGTTCCGCAAGGCGGCCGGCCTGGCTCCGGGACTGGCAGTTGCCTGGAACAATCTCGGTAATGCACTGCGCCTGCAGGGCAGGCACGGAGAGGCTGTCGAGGCCCTGCACCAGGCGCTGCGCATCGATGATCGCTACACCGACGGCTGGGTAAACCTGGCCATCGCCTGCCAGGAGATGCATGATCTGCCGGCGGCAATCCGGGCATACGAGCAGGCGCTTGCACTGGAACCGGACCATGGTGGCGCCCGGCACATGCTGGCGGCAATGCGTGGTGAACAGACCGACGCCGCGCCGGCGGAGCACGTCGCCAGGTTGTTCGACGGCTACGCCGCCCGCTTCGATCATCACCTGGTGGAAACACTGGGTTACTCGATGCCGCGGTTGTTGCGGGCGGAAATCGACCGCCTGTCCGGGCCGGCTGCGCATTTTGCGCGGGTCATCGATCTGGGCTGCGGCACCGGCCTTGCCGGTGTGGAATTCCGTCCGGTTGCCGGTCACCTGGGTGGCGTGGATCTGTCCGCGGCGATGATCAGCCGTGCCAGGGAGCGTGCGGTCTACGACGAGCTGAGGGTCGGCGACCTGGTGACGTGCCTGGCGGAGGATCCAGCCGGTTACGACCTGTTCATCTGTGCCGATGTATTCCCCTATATCGGCCGGGTGGACGCCCTGTTTGCAGCGATTGCCGCACGCGCCGCCCCGGGTGCACGGTTTGCATTTTCCACCGAGCGGCACGAGGGTGAAGGGTTCGCGCTGCGCCCGTCCGCCCGCTTTGCCCATGCAGAGGGATACCTGCGCGCGGCAGCTGACCGGCATGGCTTTACCGTGCAGGCGCTCCGTACCGAGAATCTCCGCAAGCAGCAGGGCGCATGGATCCCGGGCGACCTGGTCGTGCTGCAGCGACGCCGGGACCGGGGGTGATTCCATGCATCAGCCAGGGGGGGGCTTGCCGAAATCGATGGCGATCCCCTGCCGGTTCTGGATGCGGCCGGCGCGGGTTACCGGGTCGGAGTAGGGCAGCTTGAAGGTGTTGTTGCCCGACAGGTCGAGCAGGATCCCGGTGGGCCATTCACTGTCCGGAAATCCCGGGTCCGGTTTGGCGGAATATCCCTGGGCATCGATCAGGGCCTCGTAACTGTCGTCGCCGAACCGGTCCAGCAACAACCCCGCACCGAACGATTCCAGACCGGCGCCCTGTGACTGGCGGCGTGCGTGGTAGTGGTCGTTGCCGGAGTAGTCGTAGAGAATCCCGGCCGCGCGGTCCTTGCCGACCCCCTGCACGTGTTCGTAACCGGTGTAGCTGTCGTTGCCGGACAGGTCTGCCAGCAGGCCGGCGGCCAGGTGCAGGCCCTCGCCCTGGGCGTGTTCGAAGGCCTCGTACTGATCGTCGCCGGCGCCATCCACCAGCATGCCGAGACCGAACCAGTAGGCCGCGCCCTGCGCGAAGATGTCGGCCGTGTAGCGGTCGTTCCCCTGCTGGTCCATGAGTAACCCGATGCCGCCTGAAACCACATCACGCAGTCCGAAGGCATAGCCCTGGCACATGTTGACGAAGTGATCGCCGGAGTGGCGTGTCACGCGCCGCTCGGTCGGGTCGGCGAATACCCCCACGCATCGGTAGACGTCGTCTCCCGCACGGTCCAGCAGCATGCCGATACCGCCGGGCCCGCCGTAGCCCTGTGAATGCAGCGCGGACTGGTACTGGTCATTCCCCTGTGCGTCGAGTAATACACCGGTACCGTACTGTCCGACACCCATGGACAGGGTCCGGGTTTCGTAGTGGTCGTCGCCCCTGGCATCCAGGAACAGGCCGGTGCCCAGCAGCCCGGCGCCCAGTCCCAGGCTGCTGCCCGTATAGGTGTCATTGCCGGCCAGGTCCAGCCAGAGACTGGTGCCCAGTATTCCCGCGCCGGGCCCGGGCACCTGGTCCCAGCTGACCCGGTCGTCGCCGGCAATGTCGATAACGATCGAGCTGTTGCCGGGTTCGATCCTGCGTGCCACATCCCGGTAGGTATCGTTCCCGCCCAGGTCGATGAGCAGCAGGTAGTCACCCGTGTGCGTATCGTCGCTGTTGCCGGCGACCTCGATTCTGCCAAGCGGGGATTGCCAGACGCCGGTGAGCTCGTTCGCCGCATCCGTTTGCAGGGCAGGCAAACCGTGTTCTGCCGCGGCCAGCAAATGGATCAGTGCGCTGTCAAGCCCGTTCAGGTCCTGCCGAGCGCCGACCGCGTGATACGTGTCCAGCAGCAGGCGCTGCGGTTCCAGCGAATTGTCACGCGAGGAAAAGATCTTGCCGATATGTTCCAGTATCGGGGTCAACTCGTCCTGTGCCGGATTTCCACCGCTGTGCAACCACGCAGTGCGGGCGACTGCCAGTTGCTGGATCATCAGCCGCAGTGCCTGCGCCGCAGGGCTGTCCGCGGACCAGGCGACCGGTGGCTGGCCGGACGGCGGCCGGCCCGCGGCTGCCGCTACGGATGCCAGCAGGCTGTCCATGGACGGTGCGGTGAACTTCGCGGTGGTTGCCGGCACGGGTTTCTGGTCAAGCCGTTCCAGCACCGTGGTCAGGTAGGTGCTGAAGGGCATGGCGGTGTCGATGGCCAGCAGTTGCCGGGAAAGCCCGATCATCGATGGCGGATCATGCATGACGTCGTCGACCAGCCGGAGACGGGCCCCGGGTGTGACCGGGTAGGGTATCCTGGGCTCGACCAGGGCACTGCGTCCCAGTCCGAGCTTGCCCAGTGCAACCGTGATCAGGCTGTCGAACGATTCCTGTGACGGCGCCGGCTTGCTGCACGCGCCCGGCCCCATGGCCAGGGCAACCAGTAACACGGTGCTGTACAGGATCTTCATGCAGGTAGCGCTCCGGTTCGTTCAGTTTTGTTGCGTT
>CAZMAK010000108.1:0-7239 GCA_964564245.1 uncultured Ectothiorhodospiraceae bacterium
GCATCGCCACCGTGGTCTTGCCGGTGCCGGGATTGCCGGTGAAGCACATGTGCAGGGTCGGTGTTTCCGAGGTCAGTTCGAACTGCTTGCGCAGCCGGTCAACCAGCAGCAGGGCGGCTACCTCGCGAATCCGGGTTTTTACCGGTACCAGGCCGATCAGTTCGCGGTCCAGCTTGTCCAGCACTTCCTGGATATTGGACCCGCGAAACTCCGCCTCCAGGTCCACCACTTCACTGGCAATTTCATTCAGGTCGGGTGACTCGCTCATGTCGTGTTCCGATAATTAGTGGCATGTGCGGGCAGCGCGGTATCCCGCGCTGCCCGCACTGTCTGCTCAGTATCGCTCCATCTCCGCCTTGTCGGTTGCGTAGGCATGCACGGTGTACCGGATACTGCGGCCCTCCGCTTCCTGGCGCACCAGTCCGAAACCCGGCTCCTGCTTCGGTCGGTTGACGAGGTAGGACATAGCGGGACTTTCCGTTCCGCGTGCCGAATTGAACGCGGTCACCCGGATGTAGTGGTTCGGGAATGTCTTGCGGCAGTTGTTGATCTCCATCAGGATCCCGGCGGGATCTTTCAGATCGAACATCGGGTTGCCGAACATTTCCCAGTACGTGTTGCGCGGGTGCGGGTCGTCGGTGTACTCGACGCTGACCGCCCAGCCATGGTTCAGCGCGTACTTGATCTGCTTTGTGATCTGTTCGTCGGTCAGGTCCGGCAGAAATGAAAACTGCCCCTGGGTCAAGCGGTTGCCCGGATTGGTCATCATGGTGTTATCTCCTTGTAAGCGATCAGGTACTGGCCGTGGTGGAAGGAACGAAGTCGGCGGTGTCGGTCGACTCGTAGTTGAAGGTGACGTCCTTCCACGTATCGAGTGCGGCCTTCAGCGGCGAACAGGTCTTTGCCGCATCGGTGAGGATCTGTGGACCCTCGTTCCAGATGTCGCGGCCCTCGTTGCGTGCCAGCACCATGGCTTCCAGTGCAACACGGTTGGCGGTAGCACCGGCCTGGATACCCATCGGGTGACCGATAGTGCCGCCACCGAACTGCAGTATCACGTCTTCGCCGAGGTAAGTCAGCAACTGGTGCATCTGGCCGGCATGGATACCCCCGGATGCCACCGGCATCACCTTGTTGAGTGATGCCCAGTCCTGGTCGAAGAACAGGCCGTTTTCAAAGCTGGCCGGGGTGCGGATTTCACGCAATGTATCGTAGAAGCCCTTGATCATCAGCGGGTCGCCTTCCAGCTTGCCGACCACTGTGCCGGCGTGAATATGGTCCACACCCGCCATGCGCATCCATTTGCAGATCACCCGGAAGTTCATGCCGTGGTTTTTCTGGCGTGAGTAGGTCGAGTTGCCGGCACGGTGCAGGTGCAGGATCATGTCGTTCCTGCGTGCCCAATTCGCCATGGTCTGGATGGCGGTGTAGCCGATGACCAGGTCGATCATGACGATGACCGAACCCAGTGACCTGGCGAACTCGGCGCGCTCAATCATCTCGTCCATGGTGGCGGCGGTGACATTCAGGTAGTGACCCTTGACCTCGCCGGTCGCCGCGGAGGCCTTGTTGACGGCCTCCATGCAGTACAGGAAGCGGTCACGCCAGTGCATGAACGGCTGCGAGTTGATGTTTTCATCGTCCTTTACGAAGTCGAGACCACCCTTCAGTGCTTCATACACGACACGACCGTAGTTGCGGCCGGACAGGCCGAGCTTCGGCTTGGTGGTTGCGCCGAGCAGCGGGCGGCCGAACTTGTCGAGGCGCTCGCGCTCCACGACGATACCGGTGGCGGGTCCCTGGAAGGTTTTCAGGTAGGCGACCGGAAGACGCATGTCTTCCAGGCGCAGGGCCTTGACGGCCTTGAAGCCGAACACGTTACCGATGATGGATGCCGTGAGGTTGGCAATCGATCCCGGTTCGAACAGGTCGAGGTCATAGGCGATGTAGGCAAAGTACTGCGCGTCGACATTGGTGCCGGGGCCCGTGTTCGGTACCAGGTCGCAGCGGTAGGCCTTGGCGCGATACAGCTCGCAGGCGGTCAGCCGGTCGGTCCACACCACCGTCCAGGTCGCAGTGGAGGATTCGCCGGCCACTGCGGCGGCCGCTTCTTCCGGATCCACACCGGCTTGCGGGGTAATGCGGAACAGGGTGATGACGTCGGTATCCCTGGGGACATAGTCGGGTTCCCAGTAGCCCATCTTCTTGTAAGGGATCACGCCGGATTTGTAGCGTTCCTTGCCTTCTTTCAAAGTTTCAGATGCCATTGCAGCCTCCAGAGCCAATCGATAATTGATGATTCACGATCCGCATCGAGCCACTTCCATGCCTTGCCAGCCGGTGGCGAACAGGAAACAGGAGGGTGTTGATACGTTGCGGGTATGCTGCCGAAAAGAAACCATCAATAATAGTCAATATATTTGATGCTTATGATAGAGTTTTGTCTATGGATTGAGCGCCGAGGCAAAAAGTATGAGACACAGTACCTTGCGACAGCTGGAAGTGTTCGCCGCCATAGCGCGGCTGGGCAGTTTTACCCGTGCAGCCGAGGAGCTGTTCCTGTCACAACCGACGGTCTCCATGCAGATCCGCAAACTCACCGACACGGTCGGTATGCCGTTGTTTGACCAGGTGGGCAAGAAAATCTTCCTCACGGAGGCCGGTGAAGAACTGTATCGCACCTGCCGCGAGGTCTTTTCCCAGCTTGAGCGATTCGATATGTTCGTTGCGGACCTCAAGGGCCTGGCAACGGGAACCCTGCGTCTCGCCGTCGTGACGACGGCGAAATATTTCATACCACGCCTGCTGGGTACCTTTTGCCAGCTGCACCCGGGTATCGACGTGGTACTGAAAGTCTCCAACCGGGAACGTATCCTTGCGCGGCTGTCTGATAATGAAGATGACCTGTATATCCTCGGGCAACCGCCGGATGGGCTGGATGCGGTGGATGAGCCGTTCCTGGAAAATCCGCTGGTGGTGCTTGCACCGGCCGGTCATCCACTGGCCGGGCAGGCGCGTATTCCACTGGGGCGGCTGGTTGACGAACCGTTCCTGTTGCGAGAGTCAGGGTCCGGCACACGGATTGCCATCGAACGGTTGTTTGCAACGCATGGACTGAAAATCAGGGTACGTATGGAACTGGGCAGCAACGAGGCCATCAAGCAGGCTATTGTTGGAGGTCTGGGTATTTCGATATTGTCCCGTCATACCCTGGTCATGGACGCCCCGGCCGGACAGATTGCCATCCTGGATGTCGAAGGATTCCCGATTCAGCGACACTGGCATGTCGTGTATCCCTCGGGCAAACAACTCTCGGTGGTGGCGGGGGCTTTTCTCGAGCACCTGCGCAAGGTGCCACGGGAGCTGCATTTCGACGTACCCGCCAGGCGTTAACGCGCTGGAATCTGCAGCCTGCAGTCAGGCCGGTGGACGCGATTGCAGCCGTGGCTTCAGCTGGCCGGACCACCGAAGTTGTAAAAAACCGGAATCCGCACGTGGGGTCTGCCGTGCCAGGCCCGCCGGCTAGCGGCGCTTGCGGCCGCGTGCGTCGCGTGGTTCTTCAAAAACGCGCGCGCAATGACCGGTCGCTGTTGCCGATCAGCTTGCCGTCCGGTATCGAATAACCGCCCGTTGCGTTCCCGGGTGCGGCGGCCCGCGTCGATTCATCCGCGACCTGCATGGAACCCCGGTACCCTGCCGGGCGCTTTCCCGCCACCGGTGTTGATAGTTGTTAACAATAACACTTATCAATAAATACGAATTTATCAATGATCCATCCGCCCCGATAATCATACCCGTAGACAGAGGCGGGCATGCATCCCGTGCCCGGAACCGGATGAACCAGGAGGAACCGAACCATGTTGCAGAATCGTGAAGGAAAGCAGGTACCCCGGGTCACCTTCCGCACCCGCCGGGACCATGAATGGGTCGAGGTGACGAGTGACCGGATTTTCAACGGCAGGACCGTGGTGGTATTCGCCCTGCCGGGCGCCTTTACCCCGACCTGTTCGTCGACCCACGTGCCGCGCTACAACCAGCTGGCGCCGGCCATGCGCGAGCACGGCGTCGACGAGGTGGTGTGTGTATCGGTCAACGATGCCTTCGTGATGAACGAGTGGCAGGCCGGCCAGCAGGCCTTCAACGTTACCTTCCTGCCGGACGGCAACGGCGACTTTACGCGCGGCATGGGCATGCTGGTGCCGAAGAATGACCTTGGCTTCGGCGACCGCTCCTGGCGCTATTCCATGCTGGTGAAGGACGGCGTGATCGAGAAGATGTTCATCGAGCCGGACGTGCCCGGCGACCCGTTCGAGGTTTCCGACGCCGACACCATGTTCGAATACATTGCGCCGGATACCGTGAAACCGCTGGACGTGACGGTGTTCAGCCGGGAAGGCTGCCCCTACTGCATGCGCGCCAAAGCCCTGTTGCACGACGCCGGCATCGCCTACGAGGAACTGGTACTGAACCGGGATTTCAGCGAATCGACGATACGCGCCGTTTCCGGTGAGGCCACGGTACCGCAGGTATTCATCAATGGAACACGCATCGGTGGCTCCGGGGCGCTGGCGGATTACCTGGCCGATGCCAGGGCCGCCTGAGCATGGCGGGCCGGGAAGCCGCCCCGGTGCGTCCGGGGCAAACCGGAACCACGAACCGGAGGAACAGGCTATGCAGACACCGCACTATGACCTGATTGCAATCGGTGGCGGCAGCGGCGGGCTCGCGGTGGCCGAACAGGCCGCGGGCCTCGGCCGCCGGGTCGCGCTCATCGAGGCGTCCCGCCTGGGCGGAACGTGCGTGAACAACGGCTGTGTGCCGAAGAAGGTGATGTGGTATGCCGCCGGTCTCGCCCATGCCGTCGACGCTGCGCAGGCCTTCGGGATCCCCGCGCAGCGTGGTACGACCGACTGGGGCCGGCTGGTGGCCGGACGCGAGCAGTACATCCACCGCATCCATGGCTACTGGGACCGCTACGTGCAGGAAACGGGCATCACGCGTATCAACGGTCATGCCCGTTTCGTGGATGCACATACCCTCGAGGTCGAGGGCCGGCATTACCGCGCGGATCACATCGTGATCGCCACCGGCGGGCAGTCGGTCATCCCGCGCTTGCCCGGTGCCGGGCTTGGAATCACCTCCGACGGTTTCTTCGCCCTCCAGGAACAGCCGGGAAGGGTCGCGGTCATCGGCGGGGGCTATATCGGCGTGGAACTTGCCGGTATGCTGCGCGGACTCGGTTCCGACGTGACCCTGTGCGCACGGGAGCGCCGGTTGCTGGAGCGTTTCGATCCGATGATCAGTCGCGTGCTGGAGGCCGAGATGCAGCGCCAGGGCATCCGCGTCGAGACCGGGTGTGCGGTCACGGCGCTGACACCCGAGGCCGGCGGCATTGCGGTGCACGCCGGGCAGGGGCACGTGCTGCACGGATTCGATACCGTGATCTGGGCCGTGGGGCGTGCGCCGAATACCCGCAACCTGGGCCTGGACGCCGCCGGTGTGCACCGGCAGGACAATGGCATCATCCCGGTGGACGATTTCCAGAATACCAATGTACCGGGCGTATACGCCATCGGCGATGTCACCGGTCGTGTACCGCTGACGCCGGTGGCCATCGCGGCCGGGCGCCGCCTGGCGGAACGCCTGTTCAGTGGCCGGTCGCAACGCCGGGTCGACTACGACAACATCCCCAGCGTGGTGTTTGCGCACCCGCCGGTCGGCACCGTCGGCCTGACCGAGCCGGCGGCGCGTGAGCGCTACGACGAGGTGGTGACGTATTCGACGGAATTCACCCCGATGCGGCATGCCCTGTCGGGACAGGGATCGAGGACGGCGATGAAGCTGGTCTGTGCCGGCGTGGAGCAGCGGATTGTCGGCGTCCACATCATCGGCGACAGCGCCGACGAGATGCTGCAGGGCTTTGCGGTGGCGGTGAAAACGGGCGCGACCCGGGCGGACTTCGACGCTACCGTCGCGATACACCCGACCAGTGCCGAGGAACTGGTGACGCTGAAGGTGCCGGACCCGGCCCCGGACGCGTATGCCGAGCCCGAATGGCAGCAGGCGAGTTGACAGGCTGTTGCCTGTACACGGCAGCCCGCCCGGCCGGTTGTACACCTATACTTTGCCCATGACAGTCCGTGTTTATGTCGGTGAGGCGCTGGCCCGCTACGGCTTCGGGGAGGGGCATCCGTTCGGACCGGACCGCATGGGCGTGTTCTGGCAACGCATGCAGCAGACGGGGCTGGACCGGCGGGTACGGGCCAGTGAGCCGGTCAGTGCGTCACGGGACGACCTGTTGCGATTTCACACCCGGGCCTATGTCGAACGGGTCGAGGCACAATCGCGGACCGGCAGTGGCTACCTCGACTTCGGCGATACCCCCGCGTTTCCCGGCGTCTACGAGGCGGCCGCCACCGTGGTCGGCACGGTGCTGGCCGCCGTCGATGCCATCATGGACGGTACTGCCGGCTGCGCCTTCGTGCCGATTGCCGGCCTGCATCACGCCCGGCGTGACATGGCGGCCGGATTCTGTGTGTTCAATGATTGCGGCGTCGCCATCGAGTACCTGCGCCACCGCCATGCACTTTCACGCATCGCCTATGTCGATATCGACGCCCACCACGGGGACGGCGTGTTCTATGCCTTTGAAGACGATCCGCACCTGGTCTTTGCCGACCTGCACGAGGACGGCCGCTACCTGTATCCCGGCACCGGTGCGGCGCATGAGACCGGTACGGGCGAGGCGCGGGGTAGCAAGCTGAATATTCCCATGCCGCCGCATGCGGGTGATGCGGAATTCCGTGACGCCTGGCCGGCGGTGGAGCGATTGCTGGAACGATATCCGCCGGATTTCATCCTGCTGCAATGTGGCGCCGACAGCCTGGCCGGTGACCCCATTACCCACCTGGCCTACAGCGAGGAGAGTCACCGCCACGCAGCGACCCGGCTGCGGGAACTGGCCGGTCGCTACTGCGGCGGGCGGTTGCTGGCGCTGGGCGGGGGCGGGTACAACCGCGACAACCTGGCGCGTGCCTGGACCGGTGTGGTCGAGGCGCTGCTGCCGGACGAGACTGGCTGACGGAAACCGGCTTGCCGGCCGGATCGATGACGGTGTCCCGGTTGTCGCGCGGCAGGCAGCCTGCACAACCGTATTCAGTGTATGCGCCACCACTACTGTCCCGTATAAATCCGTTGAACGATCAGTAAGTCTTTCACGATGCACGACCTTGCCGGTGA
>CAZMAK010000109.1:0-7189 GCA_964564245.1 uncultured Ectothiorhodospiraceae bacterium
TCTTCTCGCTGCTGATCATCACCGTGTCGTTCCTGCCGGTGTTCAGCCTGCAGGCGCAGGAGGGCAGGCTGTTTGCGCCGCTGGCCTTCACCAAGACCTGGGCCATGGCCGGCGCGGCGCTGCTGGCCATCACACTGGTGCCGGTACTGATGGGATATTTCATCCGTGGCCGCATCCTGCCGGAATCGGTAAACCCGGTGAACCGCCTGCTGCATGCCCTGCATGCGCCGCTGCTGGAGCTGGCGATCCGGCAGCGCGGGTTCACGCTGCTGCTGGCGTTGCTGATTCTCGCGGGCACTGCCTTTCCCGTGCTGCGGCTGGGCAGCGAGTTCATGCCGCCGCTGGACGAGGGCGACATCCTGTACATGCCGACCACGAACCCGGGGCTCTCCATCACCAAGGCGCGCGAGCTGCTGCAGCAGACCGACAAGATCCTGCGCACCTTCCCGGAGGTCGAGTCGGTGTTCGGCAAGGCCGGCCGGGCCGAGACGGCGACCGACCCGGCACCGTTGTCCATGCTGGAGACCACGGTCCGGCTCAAACCGCGTGCGGAATGGCCGGACCCCGGCCGGACGACGCGCGACATCATGCATGAGATGGACCGCGCCATTCATTTCCCGGGCCTGGCCAATGCCTGGACCATGCCGATCAAGACCCGCATCGACATGTTATCCACCGGTATCAAGACCCCCGTCGGGATCAAGATCAGCGGGCCGGACCTTGCCGTACTGGAGCGGCTGGCCGGCACGGTCGAACGGGTCGTGAAGCAGCTGCCTGATACCCTGTCCGCCTTCGGCGACCGGGCCGCCGGCGGCTATTACCTCGACTTCGACATCCGGCGCGCGGACGCGGCGCGCTATGGCCTGACGGTGGGGGATATCCAGGACGTGATCCAGACCGCCATTGGCGGCATGAATGTCACCTGGACGGTGGAGGGGCTGGAGCGCTATCCGGTCAACCTGCGCTACCCGCGTGAACTGCGTGACGATCTCGATGCACTGAAACGCGCGCTGATCGCGACCCCGACCGGGACACAGATCCCGCTGTCGCTGGTGGCCGACGTGCATCTGCGGCGTGGCCCGCCTGCCATCAAGACCGAGGATGCACGGCCCAACGCCTGGGTCTACGTCGACATCGACACGTCGGATATCGGGGGCTACGTCACCCGGGCCCGGCAGGCGGTGGACCGGGAGGTGTCACTGCCGCCGGGCTATACGCTGACCTGGTCGGGCCAGTTCGAGTACATGCAGCGCGCCGCGCAGCGCCTGCGCCTGGTGGTGCCGGTGACGCTGCTGGTCATCTTCCTGCTGCTGTATGTCAATTTCCGCAATGTCACCGAACCCCTGGTCGTCATGCTGTCCATTCCGTTCGGACTGGTCGGTGGCTTCTGGCTGGTGTACTGGCTGGGCTACAACCTGTCGGTCGCCGTGGCGGTGGGCTTCATCGCGCTGGCGGGTGTGGCGGCCGAGATCGGTGTGCTGGTGCTGACGTTCATCGATCACGAAGTCGCGCGCGCGCGCGGGCAGCAATCACCGGATGACCGGCTCGATGCCGGCACGATCTTCCGGGCAGTGCATCGCGGTACCGCAGAGCGGTTGCGCCCGATTGCCATGACCGCCACCGCCATCATCGGTGGCCTGCTGCCGGTGATGTGGGGCAGTGGGTCCGGTTCCGGGGTCATGCAACGAATCGCCGCACCGATGGTCGGCGGCATGGTCACCGTGACCCTGCTCAGCCTGCTGGTGTTACCGGTGATCTATGGACTGGTGCTGGGCCGGCAGGAAGCGCGCAGGGTTCCTGCTGCACAGGAGCCGGAGCTGTCCGCGAAAACACCCCATGGTCACCGCGGCCATCAGAATCCGGCGTGCCAGAATGACATGCCTGACAAAACGACAGGGCCGGATACTTCCCGGGAATGAAATATCCGGCCCTGAACGGGATGCCGGTCCGTTTACACGGCCCGGCTCTGCCCGGGTACCTTATTCCTCGACGTAATTGTCGGGCAGCTTGTGCGCAATGCCCTTGTGACAGTCGATACAGGTTTCCCCTTTCTTCTTCATGCGTTCCAGGTTGTGCTTCTTCTGGGCACTCCTGTCCTGCTTCTCGATGTCCATGGCCTCGATGGAATGGCAGTTGCGGCATTCGCGGGAATCACTGGCCTTCATCTTTTTCCAGACATCCTTGGCGAGATCGAGCCGCATGGCCTTGAACGTTTCCGGTGAGTCGATGACATTCATGATATGTTTCGGCAGTTCGTTCATGGACGCCAGGATTTTTACCTTCATCATGGGCACCCATTCCTTCGGCACGTGGCAGTCCGGGCAGATCGCCCGTACCCCCTTAACGTTCTTGTAATGTATCGAGGTCTTGTATTCCTCGTACACGGTTTGCATTTCATGACAGGATGTACAGAACCAGAGCGAGTTGGTCATGTGTATGACGGTGTTGAACCCGCCCCAGAAGATGATACCGACCAGAAACATGACAAAACCGCCGATCGGGATCCCGAGCATGAACCAGAACCGGGGTCTCCGCCAGTAGCGTCCGCAGTCGCCTTCTTTCAGATCATTGTTGGCCATGGAACCAGTCTCCTTTTGCTGTAATGGGCTTGACGGGGTACCGTTACACGCTACTTGAAGCTGGCATAGTAGTTCAGCAGGGCCTTGACGTCATCCTCGGTGAGCTTTTCGAACTTCGGCTTCATCTTTTCCGGCATGACGCGCTTGCCCTCCTGGTAATCCTTGAACTGCTCTTCCAGGTAAGGCACCCACTGTCCGGCCAGGATGCCGGCATCATCGTCCGGCGAGCTGCCACCGTCCTCGTGGCATTTCTTGCAGTTCACGGCATGGTAGGCCTTGCCCTTTTCGGCCAGGCCGGCATCGGAGTCCTGCTTGGCGCGGGCAAACGGTTTGTCGGCGAAGTGGTCGCCAATCACCGTCGCATCCGCTTCGGACAGCTTCTCGGCCACCTTGCACATGTTGCTGGTGTCGCCCTTGTGCTCACCGGCGGGGTATTTGACATCCGTGCAGGGACGTGTCTTGTCACGGTAGGCCGCGAGCGAGTCGCTGATATAGATGGATGACATGCCGCCGATAATCGGGATCTTCGACTCCGTGCTGGCACCATCCTTGCCGTGACAGTCCTCGCACGGTGCGGTCAGGGTGGCGACATCCGCGGCCGCGGCCGGAATTGCCGGGGTTGCAAGGAAAAGGCCCAGACAGAGTCCTGAAAGGGTTCCGTTAAAAATGATTGCGCTGTATTTCATGTTGACCTCCTGTGCATCAATCGAGTGGGTGGCTGGTTGCGTGTGGGTGTAATTCGAAACCTTACAAAGCGTGCCGATGTTGATACAGATCAACGCGAATGGAGAAATCGGCTGGTATCAATGTGGTCAATTCTCTGTTACTGTGCCCGCCGCGAAAAGCGTGTGGAGAGAGTATGAAGCTTCCACAAGCCGAATGGAACTACAGGACCACGGTATCAGGCAAGGATTGCAGACATTTTCATTGTACCGGACGTATGCGGTTCGAGCGTCCCAGGGGGAAGAGATGACACGCACGAAATCGAAGGGCCTGTGGTACAGCAGCCGGTTACTGGGGGTCGCCACGCTGATGCTGGCACTGGCCGGTTGCGGTGGTGGCAGTAGCGGCGGTCAGGGACCGGCCGGACCGCCCGGACCCGGTGGACCCCCCGGTAACGCGCCGCCTGCTGCGTCCGCACTGAGCATCGTCATCTCCAGCGTAACGGTCAACAGCCCTCCGGTGGTCAACTTCACCGTCACCAATGAAGGTGGTTTTGCCTATCCCGGCATCGCGGATACCGACCTGCGCTTCAATATCGCCAAGCTGATCCCGGCCAGTAACGGCAAAACTGCCCACTGGCAGAACTACATCGAGACCGGCGGCACCGCCATGCACGGCTCGCAGGAGCGTAACCGCGGCAGGGCTGGTGATGTCTGGGGGCAACTGGTCGATCACGGGGACGGGACCTACACCTATACCTTCATGACCGACATCACCCTGGGCCAGGTCAACTGCCCCGCTCCCTGTACGGAGGCCGATGGCGTCACGCAGCTGGATCTCTCCTATCAGCCAGGCCTGGTACACCGGGTCGGTATCCAGCAGGGTAACAGCGCCTTGCCGCTGGCCAATGCCGTTTTCGATTTCATCCCGCAGACCGGGGCGATCGTCCCCGTGACCGACAGCGGTCGTGATATCGTCAAGACCGACAATTGCAACGAGTGCCATACCAAGGTCATGGCCCATGGTTCGCGCTACGACACCCGTCTGTGCGTGACCTGCCACAACCCGGGTTCCTGGGTGGACAGCAGCACGCCGGTGGACTTCAAGGTCATGATCCACAAGATTCATGACGGTGAAAACCTGCCCAGCGGCAATGGCTACCATGTGGGTAACAGCGATTTCTCGGATGTCGTGTTCCCGCAGGACGTCCGCAACTGCAACAAGTGCCACGATGCGGATCCCGCCTCATCCCGGCATACCGCGCAGGGTGATAACTGGGAGATGGTGCCGAGCATGGCGGCCTGCGGTTCCTGCCATGATAATGTCGATTTCTCTACAGGCGCCAATCATCCCGGTGGCGTCGTTAACGACGACAGCCAGTGTACGGGTTGCCACGAGACCGGCGGGTGGGCAGGCAGCATCGCGGAGTCGCACGCGATTCCCGGCAGGGCCGAACTCGCGAACTTCCAGTACAACATCCTGGAGATCTGCGGTACACCGGTCGGATCGGACCCGATGTGCCCGCCGGGCAGCAATCCGACGGTGAAGTTCTCGGTCACCGACCCCAGCGGTGCGACCACACACGAGTATGGCGCCGCCTACAACATCCTGACGGCGACCACGACCGATCCGGAGTTTACCAATTCCACCGCGCGCCTGACCGTGGATATCGCCTGGTACTCGGGGAGTCAGCCGGGGGATATCAGCAAGCGTGATTACACCAACGATTGCGGCCATGGCAATCGCCCGGGTCGTGCAGATGCCGTCACTCTGGGCGGCTCGTCAGCGGTCACCGACAACGGTGACGGTACCTTCACCTTTAATGGTGCACTGGCTTCCCCGGTGGAAGTGATACCCGATGCCGGCTGCTTTAATGCCAACAGCAGCGGGGCGACCGGTACGGGTGCCATCGCACTGGAGGGCCGTATGGCGGCACAGGACGGCACCGGTGCGTACACGGTCCGGGTGCCGGTGACCAGCCAGGTGGCCTATTTCGGCATTACCGACACTACACCGATACCCCGGCGCGTGGTCGCCAGCGCGGTGGACAAGTGTGACAACTGCCATGACGTACTGAGCCTGCACGGCAACAGCCGGAACAACAACATCCAGCTGTGCGTGCTCTGCCACAATCCCCTGGACAGCGACGTCAACGACCGTGCGAAGGATGCGAACGGTCTTCCGGATCCGACACAAATGGTGGATGGCAAGGTCGAGGAATCGGTTGACCTCAAGCGCATGATCCACGGTATCCATGCCGGGGCAAAGACCAGGTATGACGGTTCTCCCGCGGACGGCTTCCGTGAGAAGGGTCTGGTCGTAGGCACGAACTCTCATGATTTCAGTGACGTTCGTTTCCCGGGTGTGCTGTCCCGGTGCGAAACCTGCCACGTCCAGGTCACCGCGGGGCGCAATACCTACGACACCTACACGCTGGAAGACCGGACGGACGCCAACGGTGGCAACTGGGAATTACCGGCACAGGACATCATCTACGGGAGCACCGTCAATTCGTTCCCGGATCCGGTGGCGGATGCAGGGGCATTTGCCACCAGGCTGGCCGATCAGTCGGATGACATCAAATACTCACCGATTGCCTCGGTCTGCACGTCCTGCCATGACGATACGGTGGCGAGGTCGCACATGATGGGTAACAGTGCCCAGATTGGCGCCAGTCCTGTGAGCCCGTTGCTGACCAGCGGCAAGATGGACGGGGTTACGCAGGCCGTCCTGGAAGGCAACGTCGAGGCCTGCCCGGTCTGTCACGGTCCCGGCAAGGATGCGGATGTGAAGGTGGTGCACGATATCGCGACGGCAAAGGCGTTGCGGGAGTACTTCCCGTAGCGGAGGCGAACCTGTCCCGGGACCCTGCGCCGCAGCAGGCTGCCGGGACTCTCCGGGACAGGTTCGGGTTTCACCCGGGTACACACACGGTGCAACGGCAGGAAACAGCTGTGGTGGTGCCGGTACAGACGCAGGATTTCCAGTTCAGGGGGATAGTTATGGGTCGAAACGGGATACGTTGTGAATGCAGCCGGTGGATGCGGTCTGCGGGTACGCGCCGGTTCGGGTATGCAACCATCACGACTCCGATTGCCCTGGTTGACAGGCAGCCACATTGGTGATTTCCATGAAAACCCTTAATCACAGCATATTCAGGCTGGCATTTTGCTGCCTGTTCGCAGCGGCCGGCATTGCCGGATACGCCGCAGAGGCATCGGCGGCCGGCAGCAGCGCGGTGGATGACTTGCCGGGGCCGGTAATCATCACCAGCAAGGAATATTCGAAGAAGGGTGCGGACACCTGTATCAAGTGCCACGATGCCGACTCGGAATATCCGGTCTTCGACATCTTCAAGACCCCGCATGGCATCCAGGCGGACAAGCGCACCCCTTTCGCCACCCTGCAGTGCGAATCCTGTCACGGGCCGGGGGACAAGGCCGTGGGCTTCATGGAGGAGGCCAAGAAAAGAGGTGCGCACGTGGGCAAGGTCCGCCCGGGCGAGAAGCGTCCTCCGATCATGAACTTCGGCATGAAATCGGATGAGCCGGTCGCTCAACAGAACCGCATGTGCCTGGGCTGTCACTCGGATACAAGCCACATCGACTGGGAGGGCAGCCACCACCAGCGTGCCGGACTCGCCTGCGCGGACTGCCACACCATCCACGCGGCACGTGACCCGGTAACCGACAAGGGGACCCAGCCGGAGGTGTGCTTCCGCTGCCACCAGCGGCAGCGCGCGGAATTCCAGCTGCCGTCCAGTCACCCGGTTCGCTTCGGGCAGGTGGCCTGCACGGACTGCCACTCGGTGCACGGTGCGACCAACGATGCGCTGCTGAAACGGCCGACACTGAACGAGACGTGCTACACCTGTCATGCGGAAAAACGCGGCCCGTTCCTGTGGGAGCATGAGCCGGCGTCCGAGGATTGCACCCTGTGCCATACCC
>CAZMAK010000110.1:0-7138 GCA_964564245.1 uncultured Ectothiorhodospiraceae bacterium
GAATTTCATGTCCCGGCCTGGCTAATCACCTGCAATGCTGTGCATAGTGAAAGACATACTGATAGTGCAACGAATTTATATGGGACAGTAGTGATCCTCTGTATGCAAACGGGACAGCAGTGGGTCTGTCCCCGATTTTCCTTCCCCGGCACAACCTATCAATTAATGTGATGAGCTATTCCTGTGGAAAGGTCTATAGTCAGTCTTAACCTTCACCACATCCGCTACTGCCCCCACAAACGATAGCGACGGATGGATCATCCGCAGGCAACTGTGCATTGCGTACAGCCTGATATACGGCAGGTGATGCGTTACAGGAGTTGTTATGAATACCTTGTCACTGCACCCGAAAACACCGGCCATCCGCTTTGAGTACCTGAACTGGATTGCCGGCGATCCACTACCGCGCGATCAGGCCCAGAGCGTGCGCCTGCACGAGCCGGAACATCGCATCAATACCATTGACCCCATGACCGGCGATGACATCCACGATGTCACCAGCCACCCGTCGCTGGAAGACGGCAACCTGACCCTGTATTTCGAGACTGCCGAGACGCGCAAGGCCTACGTTGACATGCCAGTCGACCATCCCAGTGAGCATTTACCCTATGCTTCCAAAGATAGCGATGACCGCGGCGGATAACGCCTCCCGGTAATATCCACCCGGGAAGCTCTGCCTGGTTCGTTATTGCGAGCACCGCGAATATTCAGTGAATTATTCGCGCAGGCCTGCGCTCCTGGCGGCGCATTTCTTCATGCTGGAGCGGACGTTGTCCGCGAAGCATCTGCCGTATCACGACAGGTATACGCCTGAACTGCTCCGGCATGGACCAGGCCGGCCTCCCGGCCGGTTCCCGGTCTCACCTCATCCCTGCAGTCGCGTGCTTCACCTGGATTGACGGGTCGGTCCGGGTAACCGGCCAGGACCTGGCTAGCAATCCTCGACTGCCAGGCTGCAGGCAATCGATCCCTTGCCTTTTCGCGCATACACCTTGTCCGCCATCTCATGGATACGATCCCGTACGGCATCGAATGCCTTGAGAAATCCCGCCTCGGCGCCGGTCATGTCCGGGCAAAGACATTTGAGGGCATCCTCTCCCACATAGAATGCAATCTCGATGGTACGGTCATAGCCCCAGAAGCAGACGCGATTGTTATCGGCATCGAAACAGCGGGACGGATTCGGGAAACTCAGCTTCACGGCCGGACACCGGCACGACGGGTGAAACCGGTTGTGCCATCGGGACTCATCCCTTTCAGAAACTTGAACAGGTCACTGTCCGTCGACAGTACCAGGGTGGTGTTTTCGGCAATGATGGACTTGTAGGACTGCATGGTGCGCGTGAACTCATAGAATTCCACGGCTTCCGGGCTCTGGTTGTAGGCGCGCGCGTAGATCTCGGTCGCCTTCGCGTCCGCCACGCCTCGGATTTCCTCGACCTGCCGATAGGCTTCGGACTGGATCTTGTTCAGGTCGCGCACGCGGTTGCCACGGATCCTGGCGGCCTCGCCATTGCCTTCCGACAGGAAGCGTTCCGCGATCTGGCGCCGTTCACTGATCATGCGATCGTAGATCTTCGGGCGCACGCTTTCATTGTAGTTGATGCGCTTGAAACGGATGTCGAGCAAATCAATACCAAACACGCGCACCTTCTCGGCCGCCGCGGCGAAAATCTCCCGCTCGACCTGCGCGCGGCCTTTCTGGATGGGTACCAGCGACCCCATATCCGGCTCCGCTTCGGTCAGCAGGGCATCGCGCAGCGGTACGCGGTCCTTCGTGGTGCGGATGATTTCGATCAGTTCATGCTTGGCCACCGCGTTGCGCGTCTCGCTGCCCAGGATATCGTCCAGGCGGGACTGTGCGCTGCGTTCATCACGCAGGCGCAGAAAGTACTGTAACGGGTCGGTGATCCGCCAGCGGGCAAACAGGTCGACGGAGATGTACAGCTTGTCCTTGGTCGGCATGTCCGATGGATTGCCGTCCCATTCCAGCACCCGCTTGTCGATCGGATGGACCTCCTGGATGAAGGGTACCTTGACCTTCAGCCCGGCCGTGGTGACCGGTTTGCCCACCGGCTTGCCGAACTGGGTGATGATCATCTGCTCGACTTCATTCACCGTATAGATCGAGTTCATCGCGACGAACAGCACGATGCCCAGGACCGCCAGGATTGCGATCTGCCGGCCGTTGTTCATGGCTTGTCCGCCTTCGGATTGTCCAGATTCAGCAGCGGCAGGATACTGCGCGCCTGTTCGTCGATGACGATCTTGGAACGGATACCCGGCAGAACGTCCTGCAGGGTTTCGATATAGATACGGCGGCGCGTGACCTCCGGGGCCTTGTGGTATTCCGCCAGCAGGGCGCTGAAGCGGGCGGCATCGCCTTCTGCCTCATTGATGCGTTTCAGCCGGTAGCCATCCGCCTCGCGGATGCGCTGATCCTTCTCACCTTCGGCCAGCGGGATCACCTTGTTGTAGTCGCGCCGTGCCTCGTTGATCAACTTCTCTTTCTCCTGCTGCGCCTGGTTGACCTCGTTGAAGGATTCCTGCACCGGTAGCGGCGGGTTGATGTTCTTCAACTGCACCTGGTCGATGCTGATCCCCATGGCATACTTGGTCGAGAGCGCCTGCATCCTGGCCAGTGCCTCCGTTTCGATTTCCTGGCGGCCGATGGTGATTACCTCGTCCACCGTGCGGTCACCGACCACCTCGCGCATGACGGATTCGGACACATAGCGCAGGGTTTCACTGGGCTCCCGGACCTCGAACAGGAATTTCACCGGTTCCGAGATCCGGTATTGCACCACCCATTCCACCAGCGCAGCATTCAGGTCACCGGTGACCATCTCCGTTTCCCGCTTGCCGTCGCGTGGACTCTGGAAGGGGTCGGTGGCGCCCGGGGTGGAAAAGCCGAATTCCTGCTTCAACTGGCGTTTGACGGGAACGATGGTGGCTACGTCGATGCCCAGCGGCAGCTTGAAATGCAGTCCGGGCGGCACCTCCTTGAGGTACTTTCCGAACCGTTGCACGACAGCGACCGAATCACTCGGCACCGTGTACGAGGCGCTCCAGGCGCCCAGTACGGCCAGGACCAGGAGGGCAAGGAGAAGGGTTCCGCGTGAACCACCGCCCGCCATCAGCGGCCTCAGCCGGTTGCGCCCCTGCCGCAGCATCGACTCAAGATCCGGCGGTGTCGCTCCACTACCGCCCCAGGGACCGCCATTACCTTGCCGTGGTGGCATCAGGATCCTTTCTGCTCTGCAGGAGGTAAACGATTACCCGGATGAACGGCCATTCCCTCGTTCTCGCCCTGCTCGATGGCCCGGCGATCGACTTCCTCCTGGCATGATTTCGTCTTTCGCTGTGATGTGGTTCTGCTGACGTCACGGCCACCCTGGACCGGTCTGACCGTAGCAGGCACACCTGCCGGCGGGATGCCGGTCGCTTCCCTGTCCGGCACTTGCAGCCTGTCGAAGTGATGCATCGGCATTACTCAGTAGGAGGTGCCGAATGACACGTCAGTGGCGTTTGCCGGGGTGCGCAGATTGGCCAGACGGCTGCCCTGCGTCACCGGACCACCGGCAAACAGGCGAAACAGGTACCGGTTTCCACCCTGGGCGGCGAACCTTTTATTGAGCGCACGAGCCGTAGTTCTGGCAAACCGCGGCAGGCCGCGCAGGAGATACTGTCTGCGCAGGTAAACGATCACGTCCCAGTGCCTGTCCGTCAGGTCGATCCCTTCATTCCTGGCCAGGTCGGAAGATTTGCCCCGGTTCCAGTCCTGGTCGATCAACTCCACCATGCGAGTGGACGCGTCCGGACTGAAAGACTCGGAGTCCTGGGCATTACTGATAAACTGTGTCATGGTTTCCCCGTATTGAATCAGGCATTAAGGTGTGTGCGGTGACTTCACTGCAGCAAGCAGAGGTACAACGCGAAGGCAGATCATCAGCGCCAGCATGTGGCGGATATGGCGTGCAACACCGTTTGCCTGACCGGTGCTGTTCGACAAGGAAACCAGTATGGTTACGGACCTGTAGCTATGCACAGCATCTTCCCTTTTGCCCGGGAAAGCAAATCAATCGCATTGATGATTCCTGATATCATGGGCAACCTGTCACCCGCAGTGGCACTGCGGCCCTGCAACCGGCCCACTGGACAGATAACACGACCATGATCGAATCCCTTCTGCTCGCCGCGGCACGTATCACTACCTTTCTGCAGCGGCAGGTACTGACCAATGCCAGCGGATTCTTCTTCGAGCGCGACGAGCGGCTGTTCCTGGTGACCAGCCGGCACGTGATGATCGATGAACCGAGCAAGCATTTCCCGGACCGTATCGAGATCGAACTGCACATCGACCCGGATAACATGGCTAAGTCCACCGGCTTTTCGATTCCGCTGTACCGCAAGGGCAAGAGCATCTGGCGCCAGGGTATTGACACCGCCGGCGAGATCGATGTGGCCGTGATCGAGATCGAGCGCTCTGCACTGCCCGGGACGACGGTGTACCGCGCCTACACACCCCGGCACCTGCATGATCCGCTTGAACAGGTCGAGATCGGCTCCTCGCTACTGATCGTCGGCTTTCCGCTCGGCTTTCACGATGCGCTGCATCACACACCCGTGGTCCGCCACGCAGTGGTCGCATCCTCGTTCGGGCTGCGCTTCCAGGGTGAGGGTTATTTTCTCACCGATGCGCGCACACACCGGGGCACCAGCGGTGCTCCCGTGGTGATGCGCACTACCGGGCAGGAGCCGATCCCGGGAGATTTGCCCTGGATACTGCTCGGTGTCCACTCCGCACGGCTCGATGTCGGGACTCGCGACCTCGAGCTGGACGAGGCACTGGGACTGAACTGCGCCTGGTACGCCGACATCCTGCTGACACTGACCGAGCGCTGAGCGCGAATCATCGTAACCGCAGACAACGGGTTCCTGTCTCAGCCAGGCGGACCGTCCAGCAATTCCACCCGCACCTCCATGCTGGTGGTTATCGCCGGCGGACCAAACTGGTGATACACGGAAACATCGGCTGCATCACGCCCGTAGGCCACTGCCAGCCGCCCGCCACGAATCAGTTTCTCCGTGGGGTCGAACGTATACCAGCGATCGCCAACGTACGCCTCGAACCATGCATGCAGGTCCATCGGCTCAAGCCCGTACAGGAATCCGACGACCAGGCGTGCGGGAATACTGATGCTGCGGCATAACGCGATGCCAAGATGGGCAAGATCCCGGCATACCCCCTCACCGCGCAAGTTCACTTCAACAGCCGACAGCGGAAAGGCGCTGGTTCCCGGCTTGTAACGGATCGCGCCCCGAATCCAGTTGCTGATTCTGGAGACCTGATCGTAGCCGAGGCGTGCATCTTCCACGATGTCGCGCGCGAGATTGCCGAACCGGTCCGACTCGCAGTAACGGCTCGGGAGCAGGTATAACAGGACGGCATCGGGCAAATTCCGGATTTCCACAAAACAGACACCGGAGTCCACGTCCACCCTGTCCGCAGTCAATACGTCGGCCGCGGTGTGGACCGAGAAGTACCCGGCCGGTGCCACCAGGCGCTGACAAAGGTTGCCAAAGATGTCCGTATATTCCACCACCGGAACGCTCGGCGAGAGCGTATAGACTTCCTGCGCCACCCACTGCTGCATGCCGCTGCGGGGGCGCAACATCAGGATCAGAGGGGTCGGGTCACCCATCTGAAAGTTGAGATTACAGGTCGTCCGGATCCACATGAACTGCAGCAGTCGCTATTGCTCTGATCGTTACCACATTATTGATGGGAATAATTCCCGGCGCCAGTTCATGCGGCAAGCCAGGACATCCAGGTGGGTATGCCATTGTACCGGGATATCCGATTGCCTTGCGTCAGCACACACACCGCCATGGCAGGCACGTTCAGTATTGCACAAACAATCGGGGGAAGAGAACAATTGTTCATAATCACTACTGCCCCACGATCTCCCTCTCCCTCCGGGTGAAGGGACGCACGGTTCGTTCAACCGGGGTTGAATTCATGACCCGATATAGCTAATCACCTGCAAGATTGTGCATATGAAAGACCTGCTGATGGTTCAACGGATTTATATGAGACCGTCGTGGTTCATAATATAAGAGAGCATTGTTCTCTGACCCCGATTGTTCCGCAACCGTCTGTTTGCTATCACATAGCACGGCTCTGCGCGCTTTACCCACGTCAGCCCGTTACCCCGGGTGTCATCGTATGTGCGACATCGTACAGACGGTGCCTGATCCTGCGAGCAGACTACTGCCTGCATACAGAGTGCCCATGACATGAGTCCGGGTTGACAGAAAGTCATCCCGTCGCCTTCATACCGGAGACCGGTTGTGACGACGAATGCCCGGCTGGCAATGCTGCCGCAGGACAAAACAAGGGAGTTGGCCATGAACACGGATATCGACGAGGGCAACATGAAGCAACTCGAAGGGTATTGATGCCCCATTCCGCGAATGCCGATGATTTAACCCAAAACAGTTGAATTGAACCAGAACCAGTCAATGCCGGGGATTGCTCACTATAAGGTGGGGATTGTCCTGGAAAAAAGGAGATCCACCATGAAACGCATACTATACGCAGCCGCACTGGCCGCCATCACCGCTTCGGCATTCGCCGCCGACGTCGGAGTGTCCATCACCATCGGCCAGCCCGGCTACTATGGGCGCCTCGACATCGACGGCTACCCGCCGCCACAAGTCATTTACCGGGAGCCGCGAGTCATTTACCGGTCAGCGATGCAGCACCAGCCCATCTACCTGCATGTCGCCCCGGGTCACCAGAAGAACTGGCGCAAACACTGCCGCGAATACAACGCCTGCGGCGAGCGGGTCTATTTTGTGCGCGGCGACTGGTACGAGCACGAATACATTCCGCATTACCAGAAACGGCATCACGACCGCCGGGACGACCGCCGCGATGACCGCCGCGATGATCATCGGGATGATCACCGTGGAGACAACGGCGACAACCGCCATAACGACAATCACGACCATGGGCGCAATCACTAGGGCACCTCTGATTCATTCACCAATCCCCGTCATTGCGAGCGAAGCGAAGCGATCTCCTGTTATGGAATCAGTCAGTTAGAGATTGCTTCGTCACTACGTTCCTCGC
>CAZMAK010000111.1:0-7036 GCA_964564245.1 uncultured Ectothiorhodospiraceae bacterium
TCGGGCGTGATGTCCTGCAGGGCGGCCATGATGGCCGTTGAGGTGGCGGCATAGCGCTCGGGATGGGCCGGACACTGGATCAGGTCGGGACAGAGTACCCGGGCCTGTTTCACCCGCATCCCGGTGTAGATGCCGTGGGCCCTAGCTTCATAGGAACAGGTGATGATGCAGGTGCCCTGCAGGCCATTGGTGATGGCCACGGGCCGGCCCCGCCATTCCGGGCGGTCGCGCTGTTCGATGGACGCGAAGAAGGCATTCATGTCCACCAGGAGGATGGCGCTGGGCCAGTATTGCATTGCATCGGGCATACTGTGATTATATACAGTATTGGCCGGGCTTGATTTCCAGTGAATGTTGACGGGATTACAGCGCGGCTGGGCGGAATTTCAATAGAGCCATATACTTGAGCCATGTGCGGCCGATTTTCTCTCCACACGGATGAAGCCCGGATCAGGGAGGCCTTCCACCTCCAGGGGGCTGCGCCACCGGGGCTGACGCCCCGCTTCAACATCGCGCCCGGCCAGGACGTCCCCGTCATTCGCGACACGGAGGCCGGCCCGGAGATGCGCATGGCCCGGTGGGGGCTGGTTCCACACTGGTCGAAGGAGCCGAAAACCAGGTACTCCACCATCAACGCCCGGATCGAGACCGTGGCCGAGAAGCCCACCTACCGGCACGCATTCCGGCACCGGCGCTGCCTGATCCCGGCAGACGGGTTCTACGAGTGGAAGGTCGTGAACGGCCACAAGATCCCGCATCACATCCACATGCACGACGATGACGTGTTCGCCTTCGCCGGCCTCTGGGAGCGGTGGGAAGGCGGTGGCGAGACCCTCGATAGCTGCAGCATCATCGTCATGCCGGCCAACGAGGTGATGAGGCCCCTGCACGAGCGCATGCCGGCCATCATCGCGCCTGCGCATTACGATCAATGGCTGGATTCGAGAATGACCGGAAAGGATGAAATCATGGGCCTGTTGAATTCGGCTCCGTCTACGCAACTGAAGATGCACCCGGTGAGCACCTGGGTCAACTCGCCAGGACACGACGACGAGAGGTGCATGGTGGCGGCCGCCTGCACCGGATAACGGGCCGGTAAACCGGTTACCGTAGCAACCGGACTCTAAACCCGACTGCTACTCAAGAAGGGGTGACGTCGCCTCTACATGAATCGCCACGGGTTTCATAGACACCTGCACCGGATGTCACCGGGTGGATGATGTTCGACCGGGTGCCAATCCCTCCCGGGGTAACGACCGGGGCGCAGGTGTCGCCGGGGATGTGGGTGGGCCCTGGCCCGAGCGGGTTCCTGTTGCAGGCCAGAGCGGCCTGACTAAAACGGACGAGCTTCCGGAATACCCGGGGCGGTCCAGGTTATTCCGGCAGTTTGATCTCGGGATTTTGCTGCTTCGTTTCCGGCTGTTGCTGGATTACGATCAGTGGACGACGCAGGCCATAGGGGCCGCCCCAGTAGGGACTGTAACGATGGTGCCGGTAGTACCACCAGTCATCGTCATCATAATTGTTATCGAATACCTCGTCGGCCCACCAGGAGGGGTCCATCAGGTCCCAGATATCATCCTCTGCCTGGGCGGTCTGGGTCGGTACTGCCCCCCCAAAGAACGCCGCGGCAGCGAAAATAACCACGGTTCTCTTCAGCATCTTGATCTCTCACGACGGCAAATAATGAGTAATTATAGTTTAATAAATAGTGACATCTAGATCCACTCGGAGCCGCATTGAACGGGTGCAAGATTCCTGCCCATATCATTAGATAAATTTATTATCTGATTGTCCTTTACTTATTATTCAGTGTAGCGGTTACCTCATCGCTGCGCACGAGATGGCAATCGATCATGTTGAAAATCACTGGCCATTCCCCCGCTGCACCGGGTCACCCGGTCTGCCGGGAAACGGCGCGGGGTCCACATGGCCGTAAGCCCAAAGCGCAGCGGTTGCCGTGAGCACCACGTGGCGTTGCTTGTTCTGACGGTCGAGGGGAAGGCTCCCCCAGCATCCGTCGGGCAGCTGGTGCTTGACCAGTTCACGCAGCATTTTCTGGATGGCCGCATCCGGCGGCTCTTCAAGGAAGTAGAGGCTGACAATAATTTCCGCCAGCAGATCGAAGTTGTCCTCGTCACTGGCGAGGTGCATCGCCCTCGTGAGAAACCCGATCACGGCATCCCGCCGCTCCGCCAGCCACGGCGACGGTGCAAGGTGGCCGAAATCGGTCAGGGCAATGATTTCGTGGATCAGGGCATAGACCTGCAGGCGGCTGTACCGCTGTTGCTGCGGTGATGCCGGGCTGCCGATGTAAAGCGCAGGCGGACTGCCACCCGCAATGCGTTCAATAAGGCTGGTGTGCAGCCGTTTTTCCAGGCTAATGGCAGGGGACTCCCCAAGATAGTCCAGAAAGACGGCGATGGTCAGGGGAATGCTGGGGAAAGGTGAGGACGCGTTGACCAGCGCGTACTGCGCCTGGTGAACAATATCCGCCTGCAGTGCCGAGGGCTGACCGGCACGCTGCATCAGCCAGGCCGCCAGCACGAGATGGTAATGGTCAAGCAGCCGCTTGCGAGGTTGCCTGACCCATTGCGAGAACTCCGGGAGTGCGGCCAGCGACTCCATGTGGTGTTGCAGCAGTGTCGCATAATGCCGGCGCAGGTCGGGCTGCCTGGCCAGATGCTGGAACAGGTAGAATGCGACCCCCTCGTCGATGAGATCGATCAGGCCGCCGTCGCGCAGGGTGGCCGGGTGTGTCTCGATCCAGTGCAGACCGCGGCTGACAGCCGTATCGATATCGGTGGTGCCTGAAGCGGCGCTGTCAGCGGGGCCGGCCTGGAGACTGCTGGTGGCAAGCAGGAAGACCAGAAGTAAAAGACTGCGCAGATACATCGTGCTGCACCCAAATTCCTGTCGGTAGTCTGGTGTTGTTACTCTCTGTGACGCTTGTCGAATAAACCGGTGACACCTGGTCCTGGCGATGATCACTGCCTGCCGGACAGTTCATCATACGATTACCTGTGATTTTACCTGTAATTCTGCCATGACTCCCGGGATGGACCGCCCGGGATTCCCGGAGACTCTGTTCATTGAGAGGATAGGGCAATGCGTTGATCAAATCGATATTCCCCGGAGTTCCGGGAACGGGCAGTGCGGCTGGTGTTCGAGCACCAGGCGGTACCACTGACATCCCGCCAGCCACATGCTAGGATGAGAGAACAATAACGAGATCCACCACGGGCCGGTGGCATGGCCGAGAATGACAAAAAGCGCGAGGAGCGCACGCAGGGTTCGGCAGTGATCCTGGGTGAAGCGGTCTTCAGACGATTGAGCATGCAGAATGCCGCGCGGGCGGAAGCGCGCCGGTATCTGGAAGCCGCGCGGCGCACGGCCCTCCAGCGGCGGCTGGTCATGCGTATCCTCAGGCACCGCAACCCACCGCCCGGCCTGCATAGCGTCGAATGATCCGTCCCGGGCAGCCGGCCTGGTTCGCGTACTTCGAAATTTCCCGGTAACGCCTGCCGCCGACCGGCAGCACTCTCCCCGATCCTGTGGCAAGGCTTTGCAAACCCGGCCTTCCGGCGATATTGTTCACGGCCTGTCAGGCCGGCATCCCGCCGGTGTTCCAACCGGAATCCATACACATGCATTACGAAACCGTCGACGCCGTGATCACCCCGAAGGGCAGCCTCGATGTCCTGTCGAGGGCGGAGGTCGCCACCCTGCTCGATACCAGCAAGGGCGGTCTGTACACCCGGCTGCGCAATTGCGCACTGGCAGTACTGAACGTCGGCAGCGAACTGGACGACGGCAAGGCGCTGCTGGAACGCTACCAGTCTTTCGACATCCAGGTCATCCCGGAGGAACGCGGCATCAAGCTCAAGGTCACCGGGGCGCCGGCCGGGGCGTTCGTGGACGGCGTCATGATCAAGGGCATCAGCGAACACCTGCTGTCGGTGCTGCGTGACGTGGTGTATGTCAGCGACAAGATCGCGACCAACCCGAAGTTCGACCTGGTGTCCTCGGAAGGCATCACCAACGCCGTGTTCCACATGCTGCGCAATGCCAACATCCTGCGGCCGCTGACCAACCCGCGCCTGGTGGTCTGCTGGGGCGGGCATTCGATCAGCCGCGAGGAATACGACTACACCAAGGAGGTCGGCTACCAGATGGGCCTGCGCGGGCTGGATACCTGCACGGGCTGCGGGCCGGGCGCCATGAAGGGCCCGATGAAGGGCGCGACCATCGGCCATGCCAAGCAGCGTATCCGGGACGGTCAGTACCTCGGCATCACGGAGCCTGGCATCATCGCCGCGGAATCGCCTAACCCGATCGTCAACGACCTGGTGATCCTGCCGGATATCGAGAAGCGACTGGAGGCCTTTGTCCGCACCGGCCACGGAGTCGTGGTGTTTCCCGGCGGTGTCGGCACCGCCGAGGAAATCCTCTACCTGCTGGGCATCCTGCTGCACCCGGACAACGCAAAGCTGCCGTTCCCGCTCGTCTTCACCGGTCCGTCCGGGTCCGCCGACTACTTCCGCGAGATCGACACCTTCATCGGCATCACGCTCGGACCCGAGGCACAACGCCGTTACAGGATCATTATCGACGACCCGAGACATGTGGCCCAGGACATCAAGCGGGGTATCGCCGAGGTACGCGAATACCGCAAGCACCGCGACGATGCCTACTATTTCAACTGGTCCCTGAAGATCGAGCTGGAATTCCAGCGGCCGTTCACGCCCACGCATGAAAACATGCGTAACCTGCAGCTGCACCGGGACCAGCCGCCGCATACGCTGGCCGCCAATCTGCGGCGGGCGTTCTCCGGCATCGTGGCCGGCAACGTCAAGGACGAGGGAATCCGCGCGATCGAGCAGCACGGCCACTTCGAGATCCAGGGCGATACCAGCATCCTGGATCCGCTGGATTCGCTGCTGAAATCGTTTGTGGCGCAACAGCGCATGAAGCTGCCGGGGACGGAGTATGTGCCCTGTTACCGCATCGTGAAGTGACGGCGCAGGAAAGTCGCTGAACACGATACCGGTCACTGCGTTCCACAGATCGCCTGCTGCCTCCGGCCCCGGCTTCCAGCGAACTGATACGGGACAACAGTGCGATGCCGGCAGATGGGCTATGATTACTCCGTCTGGATGAACCTGCAATCCGCTTGATCCCGGCAGCGGGAAGCCCATGCAAAACAGGAGAATGTCGATGAGAATGCACCGAATGCTGTTGTTGGCCGCATTACTGGCCGCGTCACTGCTCACTGCCTGCGTGGTGGCCCCCGCGGGACGCGGCCCTGGTTACGTGGTGGCGCCTGCGCTGCCGGTGGTCGTGGAACTGGGGGTGGAACCCTACTACTACCACAGCGGGTACTACTATTATTTCCACAATAAACGCTGGAGTTATGCACACTCGAGAAAGGGGCCGTGGCGGGATCTGCCCAGGGAACGCTACCCCAGGGAGGTCCGCTACAAGGGCCACGGCCATGGACACGAAGGAGATCGCGATCATGATTACCGCCGGTAAAGGAACCCGTCGGCAGTCCCCGCACGGGTGGCTGACCGCCATCCTGCTGGCTGCCTTGCTGCCGGTGCCGGGATGGGCCCAGGGCCCTGCCCCGTCTCCTGCTGACGGAAACGCCCCCCCGTACACGGGGCCGATGAACGGACCTCGCACCGCGGGCGCCCTGCACATTCAGACCGGCGTGACCGGGAACGGCTATTACGCCCGCATCCGTCTCGACGGTTTACGACCCGATGACATCCGGGTGTACCCCCGGCGTGGTTACCTGGTCGTGCAGGTCGAAGAAGGTGCCCGCTTCGGGAGGTTCCGTACCGACGTCCGCCGCGGCTCGTGGCAGATGCATATGCGCAGGCTCCTGCGGCTTCCCTACGCGGCCGATACAACGCGCATGACCATGCGAACGGAAAATGGCCTCATGGAAGTCTTCCTGCCGTTCCGCTAGTCCGACCTGCCGGACCCGGACCCGACAATGCCTGTGGGCGACGTTTGTCCGGTCACGCAGGCAGGATTCCGGTTCAATGGTCCCTGCAGGGCGTGGATCATGGTAATGCTGCTGCCGTCCGCAGGAAGAACACTCTGGACGGCCGGCAAACGGGGTGCCATGACCGGCTCCACCGTCGCCCTCACGGAACCGTCCGGCACCGGCAAGTCCCCGGTTCGCTGGACCGGCCCGCTTGCGGTACGGTGCACATCGAGCGTACCGGTCTGTGGCCACGCCGGCCGTTGCACCGCTTCAGGGCGGGCTTTCCCGGCATGGTCTTCCAGTTCCATCACCGGCTATCGGCCATGACCTCGGTGGAGAATGTCGACATCCCATGACTGCGCCCGGCATCGTCCGCCAGGACCGGCAGGACGGCGTCCATCGCTCACCCTCAGGCGGCCTGTCAGCACCCTGTTCACGGCGTGACTTCGGGTAGTTTTCAGGGTAAAGGCTCACTATAATCGACTGGCCTGCACGACCGATCACTTGCAGGTCCGCAGAACGCGCGGCGGTGGCTGGATGATTCCAACAGGACGACTCAGTAAGGGGGATGACCGTGAAACAAATGAGCAGATTGAATTCTTTGGCGATCAAGGCAGGTGCATTGCTGTTGCCGGCTATACTGCTGGCGTTGACCGGATGCGAGGGCACCATGCCGAAACTGGGGGGTGCCTCCGGCCAGACCGTGACGGGCGGCGCTGCCGGCGGGGCCTCGGAGGGCGCCAACAGCCAGCTGGAACATTGCGATGCCTCGCTCGGCACCCTGGGCGTGGAAGAGGACCAGACGGCTCCGTGGTGGTCAGAATACTATTCCCGCTATCCTTCGCTGGGCAGCACCACCCCGGTCCTGCGCATGATGATCCAGCAATCCAACTGCTTCGTGGTGGTTGAGCGCGGTCGCTCCATGAACAACATGATGCGCGAACGCGCCCTGCAGCAGTCCGGCGAAATGCGCTCGGGCAGCAAGTTCGGCAAGGGCCAGATGGTCGCCGCCGACTACACCATGCAACCGAGCATCCAGTT
>CAZMAK010000112.1:0-7017 GCA_964564245.1 uncultured Ectothiorhodospiraceae bacterium
GTCAAAGCCGAAGGCGTTTGCCGGGTTGTACAGCGAGAAGTCGGTCGTCGAACCACCCGTGCCCGTGTCCGTGTCAAGGTAGAGAAACTGTGATCCGCCGGGGGTCGTGTTGTCTGATCCGCTGTGCTCCGCGTTCCAGATCTTGATCGCCTGCGGCGTGGCCGTGAGTGAGAAATCGTTCAGGGCCAGGTTGTCCAGTCCGTTAGGTATGGTGCTGATCAGCGGGTCAGGTGTGCCGACGGTCGGGTAGCTTTCGAAGTTCTCGACAGCGAAGGAGTCCAGCGCGGACTCGAAGGCCGCACGGTCTGTATATACGGTGTAAACAGTGACGGCCAGCGCATTGCCTGCCATCCCGGCACACAGTAACGGGCCTGCCAGCCATGCGGTTATCCTGATGTTCACGGTTCTCCTCCCGTCCTTTTGCGTTGGGCTCGTTGAATTGGTGTATGCCTTGCTCCTGTAGTGATTATCCGTTGCCGGTGACAGGCAGTCACTTGTACGAAAGTCGTAAGCGCATTTCATACAGGACTGCTCCACCCTGTTCCTTATCCATTATATACCGTCAGGGGGCATTTGCCGGTTGTGGTGGCAGACAACAGGCGCGGGGTGTCACGGGTTTCACGCGTTGCGGTACGCCCGCGCTGTTAGCGGCCTGGCGCCGCAGCACAAAATCGTGTCGCTGTCGAATCCGCGTGTGCCAGTGCGACGGGCTGTCACCTGATGCTGAATGAATTCGTGCCGGATCCGGATTATGTGCTTTCACCAGGCGACACGACACGGGTACAATCCCCGCATCATTTAGAGAGGAAACCTCCAGACAGTGCGGAAAGCCGGTTCGCTCATGATCGGAATCTGGATCCTGTTGTGCACAGGCCCCGTGCACGGTGACTGGCGGCAGGCCAGGCAGGCCTGGCAGCAAGGCGATTATGCGGCGGCCCTGCAGGACTGGCGGAAGCTGGCTGAACAGGGCGACAGTGCGGCGCAGTACAACACCGCGATCCTGATGCTGGACGGACAGGGCCAGCCTGCCGATCCGGAATCCGCCATCGACTGGCTGCGGCGTGCGGCGTCGCAGGACAACCCGGACGCACAGTTCTGCCTCGGTTACCTGCATGCGCAAGGCAAGGTGGTGCCGCGCGATGAGGCCCGTGCGGAGTACTGGTACCGCAAGGCGGCGACAGCGGGAAATGCCGGCGCACAATTCAACCTGGCACTGCTGTACCGTAAACGGCGCGCGGCGGGTGACGCCGCCGAAACCCTGCGCTTGTTGCGCGCGGCCTCGGAACAGGGACTCGCCGCTGCACAGGTCCTGCTGGGTGAGTCGCTTGAACAGGGCACAGGTGACGGCCCGGCCCTGTCACAGGCGGTCGCGTTCTATCGCAAGGCGGCCGGACAGGGCTATGCACCCGCCGAACGCAGGCTGGGTGTGGCATACCTCGCCGGTACCGGCGTTACCGCCGACAGCAGTGAGGCACTGCACTGGCTGACGCGCGCGGCCCGGCAGGGAGATGCCGAGGCGAGCTATGACCTGGGCATGCTGTACCGTACCGGGCGCGGTGTCGAGGCACAGCCGGTACTGGCCGCACAGTGGCTGCAGGCGGCCGCGCAACAGGGGCATGCACGGGCCCAGTACACGCTCGGCCTCATGTACAGGGAAGGTGTCGGCGTGGCACAGGACTACCGCGAGGCCGCCCGCTGGTACCGGGCCGCTGCCGAAAACGGCGAGCCGCACGCGCAGAACAACCTCGGCAACCTGTATGTGGACGGCAATGGCGTGCCGCAGGATTACGTGCTTGCCCACAAGTGGTTCAACCTGGCCGGTGCAAACGGTAATGAACATGGCATCGTAAACCGTGACCGGCTCGCCGGGCGCCTCAGCGCGAGCCAGCTGGCCGAGGCCCAGCGGCTGGCACGTGACTGGTTCCGGCGTCATGATGCCCGGGATATCCGGCCGCTTGCCGAAGGCTCTGTGGCGGCAGCGATCGACGACCCGACGGAAGCGCATGCCTCCCCCGCGGGTAAGGTAACTGCGGGCACCGGGCGGCCGGGCTCCTGGTTCAGTCACCGGCCTGGCCGGGATTCCGGGATGGCGAAGGACGGAGGCGAACAGTGATGTACACACCCATTGCGCAAAACGGCGGAAGGATCTGCGCCATCCTGTGGGCGGTGCTGCTGGCCGGTTGTGCCGCGACCGGGCCCCGGGAACCGGGTGCACCGGATACCGCCACACAGGAACAGCGGCTGCAGGCGCTGGAGGCCGGGCTGCAGCGCCTGGCGCAGCGGGTGGATGAGTTGCAGGGTGCATCCTCCGTCGGTCGCGCCGCACCGGTAACCGCTGAACCGCCGGTCGAATACCGGCCGATCCGGCCGGAGGTGGTGCTGACGGAACGGCCCGTCACGCCACCGGTCGTCCCGGAGACTGCACCACAACCGCCTTCAGAACGTGAACCCCGCCCGCCGCAGCCGGCAACCCCGTTACCGGGACCGGGCCACTGGGTCATCAATCTCGCGTCGTATACCAGTCGCAACTTCGCCTCCAGGAAACTGGCGGAATTCATCGGTGCCGGCGTGGATGCGGAGCAGGTGGCGGCGGAGGTCAACGGTGCAACGATTTACCGCCTGCAGGTATCGGGCTTTGATACCTATGCCACGGCGAGTGCGGAAGCGGGCGAGATTCGCGAAAAACTGGGGCTGGACGAGACCTGGGTGGCCAGGCGCTGAAGCGATTTCCATGGTTACCGGGTTGTCGATTGAACCGGTCATCGGCGCATGAATGCGCCGGGCATTTCTCCATACTGCACTGTTATATACAATGAAAACATACTGTTAAATAACAGAGACATCCTCCATAATACCCGCGGCAGGACGCAGTGCAACGGAATTTTTCCGCGCCTGTGCTGTCGACTCCAGTCAGGTTATCCGGCAGGACAAACCAGAGAGAATTCCTGCGGTATACAGGCGGATGCCGCTCTCCCATGCAGATATGAACATGACCAAGACTCGTCAAGGCCGGCAGGAATCCTCCGCGATCGACCCTGCTGTTGCAAGCAATCATCCTGCTCCGCCACGCAACCACGTCACGATAATGGCGGCGGTGATCCCGTTGCCACTGATGGCCGGCAACACCGGCCACCGGGTGTCCCGTCTGCAGGCGTTGGGCTGGGGCGGCGCCCGGCTCGCCTTCTATGCCTACATCGGTTTCTCGATGCTCACGGTAGTCGGTGGTTTCGTTACCGCACCGCTGATGACCTGGTTGTTTTTCAACGACTGGCGCTTCTGGCGCTATTGGGGCAGGGCCTGGCGGTTGTTTCCGCACTCCTGGCACATCGCCTGGCAGATGCTGAAACGAGAGGGCCGGTTCATGCTCAGCGTGCCGCTGCTCAGCCCGCCACGACAGGGACCCGATCATGACCGGGTCGAACTGTCGCCGCTGTGGCAGCATGGTACCGGTTGCGGCAGTTGCCAGCGTTGTTGTGAAATCCTTTCCCTGCGCTGTCCGGTGCTCGATGAGACCACGGGGTTCTGCAGCGGCTATAACTCGTTCTACTGGCGTTATTTCAATTGTGGCCGTTATCCCTCCCGCGCTGCCGAGATCCGTTACTACGGCTGCGACAAGTGGCGGATGAAGTAGCATTCACGATGCATACAGTGCCCGTCGAACAGCGCTCCACCCGGATCCTGATCGTCGATGACGACACTGAAATCCGCACCCTGCTCGCGGAATTCCTCGAGGACAACGGTCTGGTGGTCGCACAGGCTGCAGAGGGTGCGGGCATGCAGGCAGCACTCGACGCGGAGCCGGTGGATCTCGTGGTACTCGACATCAATCTGCCGGGCACCGACGGGCTGGAACTGTGCCGGGCGCTGCGTGCCGGTCCCGATCTGCCGGTCATCATGCTGACGGCAAGAACCAGTCCGGTGGACCGGATCGCCGGCCTGGAAACCGGCGCGGACGACTATGTCTGCAAGCCATTCGAACCGTTGGAACTGCTGTCCCGTATCCGCAGTGTCCTGCGCCGTACCGGTTCTGCCGCTGCGCGTGATGGCGGCAGCGGCATTCCCGCCAGGATTCATTTCGGGCACTGGACACTCGATGTCAACGAGCGTCACCTGATCGACCCGCAGGGCGTGCTCGTCCTGCTGTCCGGCATGGAGTACCGGATGCTCAGCCTTTTCCTGGAACGGCCCAACACGATCCTGAGCAGAAATCACGTGATGGAGCGGCTACATGGCCGGGACTCCGGTCCCTTCGATCGCTCGATCGACCTGCAGGTGAGCCGTCTCCGGCAGAAAATCGAGGTGAACTCCAGGGACCCGAAGATTATCAGGACAGTACGCCATGCGGGTTATATCCTGACCGCCCCGGTCCGGGTCGTCTACTGATGAGCCTGCCATTCTTCGGTTCCATGACGGCACGGATCTTCGTGATCCTGGTGGCGGGAACCCTTGCTGCCGGCACACTGATCCTGACACTTGCGGCACACGAGCGCGGACAGCTCGATCTCCATATCCGCATGCTGCATGCCGCGCAACGCATGGAGCAGCTGATCCTGACCCTCGACGTGGTGCCGCCCGCGTCGCGTGCCGCGGTGATCCGGGTGGCGGAACGGTACGGGGCACGGATTGCAACGGATGAGCCGGTAGCGGTGACGGGCATGGCGTCAGACTCCGGGTTCGCCACGGAACTGCGTCGTACCCTGGGCGGGAACCGGCATATCCGTGTCCTGGAAGACGCTGACCGGGATTGCACGATCCCGGTACCGGGTCGCGGGGCCGCGGCCGGCTCCCGTTGCGAGACCATCGTGGCCAGCCTGGTGGACGGAACGCCACTGACGATTGATATCGCACATCCTGACCGGGCACCTCCCCCCTTCATGGAGGATTACCCGCGGGATCTCCTGCTGCTGTTGACGGCGTTCATCCTGCTGGCCTTCGCGGTGGCGCACATGGCCACCAAACCGTTGCGCAGGCTGGCGCAGGCCGCGCGTGAACTGGGCCGGAATATCGGGCACCCGCCGCTGCCGGAGCACGAGGGCTCAATGGAGGTGCGGGAGGCCGCGGCCGCATTCAACACGATGCAGGCGAGGATCCACAGTCACCTGCAGGAACGGACCTGCATGCTGGCTGCGGTGGCGCATGACCTGCAGACACCCCTGACCCGGCTCCGCCTGCGCCTGGAGAAAGTCAGCGACCCGGAACTGCGGGCCAGGCTGGTCGCGGACATGAACGACACCCAGAAGATGGTCAGCGAAGGCCTCGAATTCGCCCGTACACTGGGGGAGGAAGAGCGGCTTGAACTGGTCGATCTGGATTCGCTGGTGGCGGCGATCTGCAGCGATGCCATCGATGCCGGTTGTGATGTCCGGAGCAGCGGCCAGGTCGGGCAACCCGTGCTGGCCGCACCGCATGCCCTGCGTCGCTGTATCTCCAACCTCGTTGAGAACGCGATCAAGTACGGAAAGCTGGCCCGTGTCTCGGTAAGCAGGACGGATCATGTGGTACGGGTGAGTATCGCCGACGCCGGACCCGGCATACCGGAGGACTGCCTGGAGGCGGTCTTTCAGCCCTTCAGCCGTTGCGAAGGTGCGCACGGCGGGTCCGCCAGGGGTACCGGGCTGGGGCTGGCGATTGCACGCATCGTGGCGGAAAAGCACCGGGGTACGGTCACGCTGGACAACAGCGGCAGCGGCCTGGTGGCCACGCTCGAGTTGCCATTGCCCTGATTCCGGGGCCGCCGCCCGTGATTGCGCAGGTGCGATTGAGCGGGGATCTGTATCGGAATGTACCGGGGGTGACAGTCCGCCGGATCGCGTGCAGCCGGCCGTCCGGCTCCCGAAACGGGTGTTACCGATGACCCGGTGTGCCCGGCCATCCATTGCAGTGCGCTGAGGCCGTCATTCGGGACGGCAGATGTCCTCGACCAGCCGCTCGGCACGGGTGAAGTGACTGCCTTTCCAGTACACCTGACCGCACCCGCTGCAGCGGCGAAACTCCCTGTAGTACTGGCGGGTCCTGGGTTGCAGCTGTTCCAGCACGGCCTGCCTGTCGACCGCTTCCAGCCGTCCATTGCAGCGGGTGCAGCGGGTGAAGGGCCGGACCAGACGATGCAGGTCCAGCCGTGCCAGCACCTCGCGTACCTGCGTACGCGGCTGGTCGGCGCGCACGAAATAGCCGTGCGTGATGATGCGCTGCCGCAACAGGGCGCGGTCCCGCGTCAGCACAATGCGCGATTCCGCGACCGAAATACGTGCTACCCCGGCGTCGTCCAGGTCGTTGCTGTACAGGCAGTCGAAGCCGAGCAGCCGCAGGTAGCGCGCCAGCCGCCCGAGATTGACGTCGACGATGAAACGCGGTGATCGTAACGGGGCAGGGCGCAGCCGGATGAGGGGACTGACATCCAGCGCCTCGAAGACCGGATAGACACTGATCCGGTCGTCCGGCCGGACGAGGCAGGAGAAATCAACGGACACCCCGTTGACCAGGATCAGTTCCACCTCGGTGTGCGGCACACCGAACGACTCGATCAGGTCCTTGACCGAGGTGCGGCGGCTGCATGCATGCACGATATCGCGCCGGCGCAGGGCTGGTGCCAGGAAGTCGTTCAGCTCCTCGTAGAAGCGCAGGGTTACCTGTGCCACGTCCACACCGCCGGTCGAGGTGACGTGGACATACGGCCTGTCACCGTGCCGCGCAAAGCCGCCGGCCAGGCCACCGGTGGTGCACGGGGTCAGGGTGATATGCCATACCGGGAGTATAGTGCCACCGGTCGCCTGCATCGTTACACCGGGATGTTCCTTCATGCAACGGGGTCGCCGGATGTTCTGTGCGGCATCGCGCCCGGCGTCGCCATTGCCGGCGTTTACGGTTATCCTCTTTGTCTGGCGGGGTCCCTGTGTGCCGGGTTGCCTCTGTTCTGAATCAGCAGGTTACTGTTACCGGATATTCAGGAGTAAATGATGGATCACTGCTGTCCCACAAACGCCCTCTCCCGGAGGGACGCCGACAGGGATGCAGGCG
>CAZMAK010000113.1:0-6889 GCA_964564245.1 uncultured Ectothiorhodospiraceae bacterium
ATCGGCATCGTGTCACGTTCCGGGACGCTCACCTACGAGGCCGTGTTCCAGACGACCCGCGCCGGGCTCGGGCAGAGCACCTGCATCGGTATCGGCGGCGATCCGATCCGCGGCATGGGTTTCATCGACTGCCTGCAACTGTTCGAGGACGACGCGCAGACCCGCGGCATCGTCATGATCGGCGAGATCGGCGGCAACGGCGAGGAGCTGGCGGCCGAATTCATCCGTGCGCAGGTCAGCAAGCCGGTGGTGGCCTATATCGCCGGTGTCACCGCGCCGCCCGGCAAGCGCATGGGACACGCCGGCGCCATCGTCAGCGGCGGACAGGGCACGGCCGGGGCGAAGATCGCCGCGCTCGAGGCGGCCGGCGTGACCGTGGTGCAATCGCCTGCGGAGATGGGGTCGGCGATGCAACGGGCACTGGGTGGTTGAGCCCGGGTAGCGTCGTACTGCTGCCTCCTTTCCCGCTGTTGCATGTTCTTTCCATTCCGCCCGGCTTGCCTCGAACAGCGAAACTATTTATTGGCTATCACTGCTGTCCCGCAAACTCCCTCTCCCTCCGGGACGCCTGCAGGGATGCAGGCGGTAGAGCGAAGCAGGGAGCAGTTGCCGAGAAGGGACGCAAGGTTTGTACAGCCGGTGTTGAATTTCATGTCCCGGCCTGGCTAATTACCTGTAATGCTGTGCATAGTGAAAGACTTGCTGGTGGTTCAACGGATTGATATGGGACAGTAGTGATTGGCTATGCAACACGCAATAGCGGTTTCCCGGCTACCAAAAAGCTGCCAATATCACCACCATGAACACACCACAGAAAGAGACCGTCCGTATCGTCATGGCCCAGGTCGACTTCCTGGTCGGTGCGGTGGTGCAGAATACCGACCGGGTGCTGGCCGCAGTCGCGCGTGCGCGTGACGAGTACTCGGCCGATGCCGTCGTGTTCCCGGAGCTGGCGCTGTCCGGCTATCCGCCGGAGGACCTGCTGTTCCGCCGGCATTTCATCGAGCAGGTCGAAGCTGCGCTGGCCCGGCTGTGCCGTGAAATCCACGGTACCACCGTGATCCTGGGCTATCCCCTGCGGGAAGGCGAACACCTGTTCAATGCCGCCGCCGTTATTGCCGACGGTGCGATCCAGGCCTGCTATCGCAAGCAGCTGCTGCCGAACTACGGCGTGTTCGATGAAAAGCGCTACTTCACACCCGGCGGACAGCCCTGTGTGGTGCCGGTGGCAGGTGTGCCCTGCGGCATCACCATCTGTGAGGACATCTGGGAGCAAGCCCCCGCCCGGCAGGCGGCCGCGGCCGGTGCCCGGGTCCTGATCAACCTGAACGCCTCGCCGTTTCATGCGGGCAAGCGTGACGACCGCGAACGCGTGTTGCAGCAGCGTGCGCAGGAAACCGGGCTGCCCGTCGTGTACGTGAACCTGGTCGGTGGCCAGGACGAACTGGTCTTCGACGGCGGCTCGTTCGTGGTGGATGCCTCCGGCCACGTCACCCAGCACGCACCGGCCTGCGTGGAAGACCTGTACCTGGTGGAGCTGACGCGGAAGGATGGTATCGCGCCGGTGCCGGCGGAGTGTGCCCCGCGCCTGGACCACGCAGCGATGGTGTACCAGGTGCTGGTGACCGGGGTGCGGGATTACATCGGCAAGAATGGTTTCGAGGGTGCGGTGCTGGGTCTGTCGGGCGGTATCGATTCGGCGCTGGTGCTGGCGCTGGCGGTGGATGCCATCGGTGCGGATCGGGTCGAGGCGGTGATGATGCCGTCACGCTATACCTCCGGCATGAGCCGGGAGGACGCCCTTGCCGAGGCCGGGGCACTGGGTGTGCGCTGTCACGAGGTGTCGATCGAGGCGCCGTTCGGCAGCTTTCTCGAGGTGCTGGCGCCGCTGCTGGCCGGCACCGAACCGGATACCACGGAAGAGAATATCCAGGCGCGCTGTCGCGGCGTGATCCTCATGGCGCTGTCCAACAAGCAGCGCCGCATCCTGCTGACTACCGGCAACAAGAGCGAGATGTCGGTGGGCTACGCCACGTTGTACGGCGACATGGCCGGCGGCTTCGCACCGATCAAGGACGTCCCGAAGCTGCTGGTATACCGGCTGGCCCGCTACCGCAATTCCCTCGCAGCGGTGATCCCGCAGCGGGTGCTGGAGCGTCCGCCGTCGGCGGAACTGGCGCCCGGCCAGCAGGACTCCGACAGCCTGCCGCCGTACGAGATCCTCGATCCGATCCTGGAACGGTACATCGAACGTGATCGCAGCGTGGCTGACATCATCGCCGAGGGCTATGAGCCCGGGGTCGTGCGGCGGGTAGCCGGAATGGTGGACCGGAACGAATACAAGCGCCGGCAGGCACCGCCCGGAATCCGCATCACGCAGCGGGCGTTCGGGCGTGACCGGCGCTACCCGATCACCTCCGGTTACCAGAATTTCCAGAACGGCGAAGGCTGGTCCGCCGGATAGCCCCCGGGTGAATCGAGTTCTGCCACGGCCGGGTTGTGCGGGTAGTTCAGGCGCAGCACCCGCAGGGCGTCGTCCGCCAGCTCCTTTGCACCCAGCTGCCGGTAGGCACGCACCAGGATCACCAGTGCGTCCGGTACGGACGGGGTGCGCTGGTAGTTCTCGATGACGTACTTGCCACGGTTGGCCGCCGCGATGTAGGCCTTGCGCCGCATGTAGTAGTCGGCGACGTGCATTTCGTAGGCGGCCATGTTGTCACGCAGATAGATCATGCGCTGTGCCGCATCCTTCGCATAGATGCTGTTCGGGTAGAGCTCGGTCAGCTGGTGGAAGTCGTCGTAGGCGGCCCGCATGGTCACGGTGTCACGCTCGGAGGGGTCCTGTGGCAGCAGCTTGTCGACGATGGAACGGCCCCGGTAGAAATTGGTCAGCCCCTTGATGTACCAGGCGTAGTCCACGTTCGGATGGCGCGGATAGATCTTGATGAAGCGCTCGGCGGTGGAGATGGCGAGGTCCGGCTCGTCGAACTTGTAATAGGCATAGGCGATTTCCAGCTGGGCCTGCTGTGCATAACGGCCGAACGGGTAGCGCGCCTGCAGCTTCTCGAAATAATCGATCGCCTTTTCATAGTTGCTCTGCGACAGTTCTTCCTTGGCGGCGGTGTAGAGCTGGTTGGCCGACCAGTCCTTGGTGGTGTCGATCTGTTCCGGCAGCAGGGAACAGCCGGTGGCGGTCAGCAGCAGGGCAAGCAGTAAAATAAACGTCAGACGCATATGATTTGTATGTCAAAATTGGCTGCAGCAGGGGCGCCGTTGGAGCGCGCCGCGAGAGTATAACCCAAACGCCGGGAAAACATGGCCTCGAACATCCAGCTGCAGCTCACGATACCCGACACGCTGCGTGGCCAGCGCCTGGACGTGGCGCTGGCCACGCTGGTGCCGGATTACTCCCGTTCACGCCTGCAGCAGTGGATCCGGGCCGGGCAGGTGACCCTGGATGCGCGCGTGGCGCAGGTGCGCGAGAAGGTCAGTGGTGGCGAGCAGGTGCGGATCGATGCCGAGCTGCAGGCACAGACCCGCAGTGCGCCGGAGCCGATCGGGCTGGACATCGTGCACGCCGATGACGACCTCATCGTGCTCAACAAGCCGCCCGGGCTGGTGGTGCATCCCGCGGCCGGTAACCCGGCCGGCACCCTGCTCAATGCCCTGCTGCATTACGACCCCGGGCTGGCGGCCGTGCCGCGCGCCGGCATCGTCCACCGCCTCGACAAGGCCACCAGCGGCCTGCTGGTGGTGGCACGCAACCTGACTACCCACCACCACCTGGTCGATGCGCTGCAGCAGCGGCTGGTCCGGCGCGAATACCTCGCGGTGGTCAACGGCGTGCTGACGGCCGGCGGCACAGTCGAGGCTCCCATCGGCCGGCACGTGGTGGACCGCAAGCGCATGGCGGTGACGCCCGGCGGCAAGGAGGCGATCACGCACTACCGGGTCGAGCAGCGTTACCGCGCCCATACCCTGGTGCGGGTTCGGCTGGAGACCGGACGCACACACCAGATCCGTGTGCACATGGCCCATGTGCACAGTCCGGTGACCGGTGACCCGGTGTACGGAGGGCGCCTGCGCCTGCCGGCCGGCGCCAGCGCCGGACTCCGGGAACAACTCAGTACGTTCCGGCGCCAGGCACTGCACGCGACCCGCCTCGAACTGGTGCATCCGGCCACCGGTGAGACGGTGTGCTGGGAGGCGGAACCGCCGGCGGACATGCAGCAGCTGATCGCGGCCCTGCGCGAGGACGCGGAAGGGATGCCCGATGGTGCATGACTGGATCGTGCCCGGGTGGCCGGCGCCGGCGTCGGTGCGTGCGGTGACCACGACGCGTACCGGCGGTGTCAGCGTGCCGCCGTGGGACACCATGAACCCGGCGGACCACGTGGGTGACCAGCCCGCTGCGGTGGCCGGGAACCGTGCGCGGCTGGCGCGTGTATTGCAATTGCCGGCCGCGCCGGTCTGGTTGCGACAGGTGCACGGTGTCGAGGTGGTCAATGCCGCCCAGGTCGATGGCGTGCCGGCGGCGGATGCGGCCTGGACGTCACAGGCGGGCGTGGTGTGCGCGGTCATGACGGCCGATTGTCTGCCGGTGTTACTGTGTGAGCGGACCGGGGCTTGTGTAGCGGCGGCACATGCCGGCTGGCGCGGGCTGGCCGCGGGGGTACTGGAGCAGACCGTGCATGCGTTGCCGGCCAGTCCGGAGGGGTTACAGGCCTGGCTGGGGCCGGCCATCGGTCCTTCGGCCTACGTGGTCGGGGCGGAAGTGCGCGACGCATTCCTGGCCGATGATGCGCGGGCGGTGGAGGCCTTTGCCGCGGCGGCTGGCGGCGGCTGGCACGCCGACCTGTACCGGCTGGCGCGCCTGCGCCTGTCCCGGCTGGGCGTACACGCGGTATATGGCGGCGACTGGTGCAGCTACACCGCGCGCGACCGGTTCTACTCCTACCGGCGGGACGGTGTCACCGGGCGCATGGCCTCGCTGATCTGGCTGGCGGGTGAGTGAACCGGTGCGTATCATGGGCGCCCGTTCCCCTTCCGGGTCTTGCCTGTGTCGCTGCTAGTCTGGATCGTACTGTTCTCCCTGTTTGGCGGGTTGCTGAGCGTGCTGGCCGCCGCGTTGTTCCTGCTGTTCAGCGAGCGCGTACGGAATAATCTGTTACCGCACCTGATCAGCTTCGCCACCGGCACACTGCTGGCTGCAGCCCTGCTGGGCCTGTTGCCGCATGCGCTGTCCGGTGTGCCGGGCGGCGACAGCCATACCATTCCGCTGGCGGTCCTGCTCGGTCTGCTGGGGTTCTTCCTGCTGGAAAAGCTGGTGTTGTGGCGGCACTGTCACGCAGATCACTGCGAGGTGCACGGGCCGGACGAGCACCACCGGCGGCGTTCGACCGGCATGATGATCCTGGTCGGCGACAGCCTGCACAATTTCCTCGACGGCATCCTGATTGCCGGTGCCTTCCTGACCGACATCCACCTGGGCGTGGTCACCAGCCTGGCGGTGGCGGCACACGAGATCCCGCAGGAGGTGGGCGATTTCGCCATCCTGCTGCACAGCGGACTCAGCCGCAACCGTGCCTTCCTGTACAATGTCCTGTCCAGCCTGACCACGGTGCTGGGCGGCCTGCTGGCCTGGCTGGCCTTGCAGGAAATGCAGTACGTGCTGCCCTATGTCCTGGCCGTGGCCGCTTCGAGCTTCATCTACATTGCCGTGGCTGACCTGATTCCCACACTGCACCAGCGTGTCGAGGGCAAGGAGGCCCTGCAGCAGGTCATCCTGATTACCGGTGGTGTGTTGTTGATCTATATCACGCATTCCGCGCTGGACTAGCGGCAGTTTCCCGATAACGTCCTGAATGGACAGGAAATTACGCAAGTCAATCCATGTGCTGGGCGACCGGCCATTGCGGTGGAAAAGGTCGTGAATAGCGGGACGTGAAACGTGACAGGGAAACGCTGAAGAGGGCATTCCCGTCCGGAACCTGCCTCGGGACGCCCATCGTGCGCTGTTGTGGATCTGGCTCCGGTGCGGACCAGGTACCGGTAGCCGTGGCCCATTCCGTTCCTTGTTGTGACTCCGGATTCGTGGCGATTGAGACAGGTTCCCGTATTTCCATGTCCTGCCGTGGGCTGCCGTGGCCATCACCCATATCGGCGGAAGGAGGTCTGCCTACTTGAAATACTTCCTGATCCCCCCTATGTAATGAGGTATATATCGACTCACCGCGGAGACAGTTATTCATGCGAATGGACAAGATGACCAGCAAGTTCCAGCAGGCGCTGGCGGACGCCCAGAGCCTGGCGGTCGGGCGTGATCACCAGTTTATCGAACCGGCCCACCTGCTCACGGCACTGCTCGACCAGGAGGGCGGCACTGTCCGGCACCTGCTGGCGCAGGCCGATGTCAACGTCAACCTGCTGCGTTCACGGCTCGGTGAAATGCTGGACCAGCTGCCGCAGGTGCAAGGGGCCGCCGGCGACGTGCATGTCTCCAACGACCTCGGGCGCCTGCTGAATGTCACGGACAAGCTGGCACAGCAGCGCAAGGACAGCTACATCTCCAGCGAACTGTTCGTGCTGGCGGCCGTCGAGGATCAGGGCCGGCTGGGCGAGTTGCTGCGCAAGGCCGGCGCCAGCAAGGGACTGCTCGAGCAGGCCATCGACAAGCTGCGCGGCGGGCAGCAGGTCAACGACCCCAATGCCGAGGAGCAGCGCCAGGCACTGGAAAAATACACCATCGACCTGACCGAGCGCGCCGAACAGGGCAAGCTCGACCCGGTGATCGGGCGCGACGACGAGATTCGTCGCACCGTGCAGGTGCTGCAGCGCCGCACCAAGAACAACCCGGTGCTGATCGGCGAGCCGGGCGTGGGCAAGACGG
>CAZMAK010000114.1:0-6124 GCA_964564245.1 uncultured Ectothiorhodospiraceae bacterium
GATTGCTTCGTCACTACGTTCCTCGCAATGACGAATTAATCAGAGGTTCCTTAAACAGTGAGTGCCGTTTTCATCTCCCGAACGGATCAACCACTCCCCAAACCATATTGAATGGCCGGCAACCGTTCAGACCTCCGCCAGGTTGCCACGCGTCTCCAGCCACTCGCGCCGGTCCGGCGCGCGCTTGCGCGCCAGCAGCATGTCCATGACGCTGTGCGTCTCGTCACTGGCGTCCATGGTGAGCTGCACCAGCCGGCGCGTGTCCGGTGCAATGGTGGTCTCGCGCAGCTGCATGGGGTTCATTTCACCCAGTCCCTTGAAACGCTGCACGGTAACCTTGCCGCGGATCTTCTCGGCGGCAATGCGGTCCAGCACACCCTGCTTCTCGGCGTCGTCCAGCGCGTAGAACACTTCCTTGCCGGCATCGACGCGGTACAGCGGCGGCATCGCGACGTAGACGTGCCCGGTCTCGACCAGGGCGCGGAAATGGCGCAGAAACAGCGCGCACAGCAACGTGGCGATGTGCGCACCGTCGGAATCGGCATCGGCAAGGATGCAGATGCGGTTGTAGCGCAATCCCTCGATCCGGTTGCTGCCGGGTTCCACGCCGATCGCCACCGAAATATCGTGTACTTCCTGCGAGGCCAGCACATCGGCAGGATCCACCTCCCAGGTATTCAGTATCTTGCCGCGCAGCGGCATGATGGCCTGAAAGGTACGGTCACGGGCCTGTTTGGCGGAACCGCCGGCGGAATCCCCCTCCACCAGGAACAGTTCGGTGCGCTCGTTATCGGTGGAGGTGCAGTCGGCCAGTTTGCCCGGCAACGCCGGACCGGAAGTGACCTTCTTGCGTATTACCTTCTTGCCGGCGCGCAGGCGCGACTGTGCGTTTTCGATCGCCAGCCAGGCGATCTTCTCGCCCATTTCGGTGTGGTGGTTCAGCCACAGGCCGAAGGCATCCCGCACCACGCCTGAAACGAACGCTGCGCACTCGCGCGAGGACAGGCGCTCCTTGGTCTGGCCGCTGAACTGCGGATCGGCCAGCTTCACCGACAGGATGTAGCTGCAGCGGTCCCAGACATCTTCCGGTGCGAGCTTCACCCCGCGCGGCAACAGGTTGCGGAACTCGCAGAACTCCCGCACTGCCTCCGTCAACCCGGTGCGCAGGCCGTTCACATGCGTGCCGCCCTGGATGGTCGGGATCAGGTTGACGTAACTCTCCGCGACCGTTTCCCCGCCCTGCGGCAGCCAGGCCAGCGCCCACTCCGCCGCCTCGTGATTGCCTTCCATCCGGCCGGTAAACGGTACCTCCGGCAGTGTCTGGGCATCGTCCAGCGCACTGCGCAGGTAATCCCGCAGGCCGTCCTCGTAATACCACTCCTGTTTCTCGTCACTGGCCTCGTCGTACAGGCTGACCTGCAGTCCCGGGCACAGTACGGCCTTGGCGCGCAACACGTGTCTGAGGCGGGACAGGGAAAATTTCGGCGAGTCGAAATATTTCGTATCCGGCCAGAAACGCAGCGTGGTTCCGGTATTCTGCCTGCCGACCTTGCCGACCTCTTCCAGGTCCGAGGTCTTCACGCCGTTGGCGAAGGCCATGTTGTATTCCGTGCCGCTGCGCTTCACCCACACTTCCAGGTGTTGCGACAGCGCATTGACCACCGACACCCCCACACCGTGCAGGCCGCCCGAGAAGTGGTAGTTCTTCGAAGAGAACTTGCCACCGGCATGCAGGCGGGTGAGGATCACCTCGATGCCCGGCACCTTTTCCACCGGGTGCAGGTCGACCGGCATGCCGCGGCCGTCGTCGGCCACCTGCAGGGACCCATCCCTGAATACCGTGACTTCTATGCGCTTCGCGTGGCCGGCCATGGCCTCGTCGATGCTGTTGTCGATCACCTCCTGGGCAAGGTGATTCGGACGCGTCGTGTCCGTGTACATGCCCGGTCGCTTGCGTACCGGCTCCAGTCCGCTGAGCACCTCGATGGCCGAGGCATCATAAACCGCACTCATTAATGGCTTTTCCCGGTCGTTGCAGTCACGGCGTCAGTCTCCGATTCTCTGAAGTGACGCCCGAATCCTGCGCAGGATCACGTCCGGACCGCTGTACGGCTCGACCGGGTTGCACAGGTAGCGCATGTACAGCCTTTCCCGGTAGGCACCGCTGCCGCTGGTCCGCAGCGGCTGCCAGTCCGAAGCGGGGATAGCGTGCCACTCCCCGCCGCTACCGTAGGCGAAACGGCGATAGCGTTTGGCCCCGCAATGCATGCCTTCGTACGTGACGTTCCAGACCCCGGAACCGGATATCAGTACCGAGGTATAACGCACCACCTTGTCCTTCCCCGCCGTGAGCGAGCCGGGATCGATGCAGACGCGGAACCCCGGCACGTTCACATCCAGTTCCAGCAGGTGTCCCGCACGCGGATAGGCCGGCAGGCTGACATCCAGTTCCTTCCAGCCCGGGCCTGCCGGCTGTGGCGGGACGACCGGGCTCACCGGGCCATCTTCACGCGGAAGGGCATCGCCGGCGGCCGGCATGGGCCCGACCAGCAGCAACACCGGCCAGGCAAGCGCAAACAGCTGAACAGCAATACGTGGTGGTTTCATGGGAAGCGCAGTGTAAAGAAAAATCCCCGTATAGCCAATTCAATCCGCGACCCGGCGTCAGGCGCCGGCAGAGATCATTGATTACACTGGTTAAGGGCTGTCCGGGATCGGGGCTGCCATGCCCCGGCACGGCAGCGTCAGTCGAGATCGGCCGCCAGCGAGCTGCGCACCGGGTCGGCGACCGGCTCGACCTGGTGTCGATAGTTGCGGTGGTCGATACCGACGGACAGTGATGCGCCGTGCTGCATGGCACGGACCATTCCCGGCGTCAGCTCGAAGCGCAGGAAATGCACCGACGAGGTCTTCTCCTCGGTGCTGCGATCCAGGTCTTCATTGGCGATGGCGTATACCGCATCGTGTTCGTCGACCCGGACCCAGACACGGTCCTCGATCCCGATCAGGCCGGCCAGCAGCACACGCCGGCGCTCCACGTCCGGTTCCTCGATCATGAAGGTGGCCTTCCAGTTGGCGCCGTCCGGAATCAGCGGATTGTAGGCATCCAGCTCCTGCTGGATGCCGTCCGCCTCGAAGATCCGTTCGGCACGCAACATTTCCTGGACCTGGTACTGGATCGTGTCCCGGTCTTCGAAGTACAGGGTTGCATGCGGACCGACGTGCACCTTGCGGTCCTTCTTCCGGGCCATGACCCGGGCGCGGAAATCGTTACGCCGGACGGCATAGTCCTCGAGACTGAACAGGTCCTGTCGGATCAGCTTTTTCATTCAGATACCGTACGCCTTGCGTAACAGGGTCAGGGGATGCACCGGCGCCTTGCCGGTATCCAGCCCGTTCTCGATCTGGTGGCCGGCCATCGGGCAGTCACTGCTGTAATACGCCGCATTGGTGCGTACGACCCGGCTCACGACGGGACGGCAGATCTTCATCGAGACCTCGTGGTATTCGCGCTTGACCGCGTAGGTACCGTCGTGCCCGGAACAGCGTTCGATGGCCTCCACCGTGGTTCCGGGTATCAGTTGCAGGATATCGCGGGTCTTCATGCCGATATTCTGCACCCGCAGATGACAGGCGACATGGTACGCCACGATTCCGAGTGATTCACTGAAACCGGTCTTCAGCATCCCGTGCCGGTGACGCAGCATGAGATACTCGAACGGATCATAGATGGCGTTCCGCACCCGCGCGACATCGGCGTCATCCGGAAACATCAGCGGCAGTTCCTGCTTGAACATCAGCACGCAGGACGGTACCGGGGCGACGATATCCCAGCCTTCGTCGACCAGCCGGAGCAGTTCGGGGATGTTCGCCGCGCGGGCGGCGGAAACCGCCTCCAGGTCGCCGAGTTCCAGCCGTGGCATGCCGCAGCACTGCTCCTTGCGTGCCAGTGTGACGGGAATGTCGTTGTGGGCGAAAACCGCGACCAGGTCCTCACCGATTGCGGGTTCGTTGTAGTTGCCGTAGCAGGTCGCAAACAGGACAACCTTGCCGGTCGTCGGACCGGCCGGCTGCGCGCCGGTACCGGAGTCGGAGACAATGCGCTTGCGCAGGGTCCTGCTGTGATATTCCGGGACGATGGCCTCCGGGTGTACGCCCAGCACCTTGTCCAGCAGCTTGCGGCCCGGTTTGCTGCGGTTGGCCGTGTTGACGAAGCGGTTGATGACGGGAATCCCGGCCAGCCTGCCGACCGTGTCCGTGGAGGCAAGGATGCGATCGCGCGCGCGCGCCCCGCCCTGCCTGAACCGTACCGCCTTGGCACGCAGCATCAGGTGGGGGAAATCGACATTCCATTCGTGCGGAGGCACATACGGGCACTTGGTCATGTAACACATGTCGCAGAGGTAGCAGTGGTCCACGACCTTCCAGTACACCTCGCGCGGCACGCCATCGAGTTCCAGGGAATCGGATTCATCGATGGCGTCAAACAGCGTGGGAAAGGAGTTGCAAAGGCTGAAGCAGCGACGACAACCGTGGCAGATTTCGAACACCCGTTCCAGCTCGGTGAACAGGTTCTGTTCATCGTAAAACTGCGGGTTCTTCCAGTCCAGCGCGTGGCGGGTTGGTGCCTCGAGGTTCCCCTCACGCCGGCCATCCGTGTTCGATTCCATGCTTACGGCGTCCTTATCTTCTCCGGCACATCGCCGTTGCGGTACAACCCGGGGCGACGGGGCCGTTCACACGGCCCCGTGCGGGAACAGCAGTGTGCCGTTCAATCAGTCTTCCAGGGCATCCAGCGCCTTCTGGAACCGGTTGGCATGGGAACGCTCGGCCTTGGCCAGCGTTTCGAACCAGTCCGCGATCTCGTCGAAGCCTTCCTCACGCGCAGACTTCGCCATGCCGGGATACATGTCCGTGTACTCGTGGGTTTCACCGGCGATGGAAGCCTTCAGGTTGTTCGAAGTGGAACCGATCGGAAGCCCGGTCGCCGGGTCGCCTACCGCCTCCAGGTATTCCAGGTGGCCGTGAGCGTGGCCGGTTTCACCTTCGGCGGTGGAACGGAATACGGCAGCCACGTCGTTATAGCCTTCCACATCCGCCTTGGCGGCAAAATACAGGTACCGGCGGTTTGCCTGGGATTCACCCGCAAACGCGTCCTTGAGATTCTTTTCAGTCGAGCTGCCTTTAAGATCCATGATCATTCCTCATCTCAATGCTGTAAGTGATACGGGGCAGCGCCCCGAGGTTGATTTAGACAGTGTCTACATCTGCCGAAACCTTACTCCGACGTGCGATTTCCGTCAAGTTGCGCCACGGGCAAGCCCGCATTGACCCCTGTCGGCGCGGTGTTGTAACGTAGGCCGGATTCCTTGAAGATTCAAGCTTATGTCAAGAAAAAAACCGACGGGACCCGGGTTCGAACAGGCCTTGCAGGAACTCGAGGCACTGGTCGAGAAAATGGAACAGGGCGAGCTCAGTCTGGAGGATTCCCTGCAGCATTTTGAACAGGGCATCCGGCTTTCCCGTACCTGCCAGCAGGCACTGCGCGAGGCCGAGCAGAAGGTCGAAATCCTGATGCGCAGGAACGGCCAGGAAGAAGTCGTACCGTTCAGCGGCGAAGATGCCTGAAACCGCAATCCAGGCCTTTCTTGCGGTCAGCTGCGCGCGGCTGGAAACCTGCCTCGATCAGTGGTTGCCTGCCGCGACCACCCACCCCGCCCGTCTGCACGAGGCCATGCGTTACGCCGTGCTGGGCAGTGGCAAACGCATTCGCCCCACCCTGGTCTACGCCAGTGGGCGGGCCGTTGGCGCCGACCCGGAAACACTCGACGCACCGGCGGCAGCGGTTGAACTGATCCATGCCTACTCGCTGGTCCACGATGACCTGCCGGCCATGGACGACGATGACCTGCGACGCGGCAAGCCCAGCTGTCACCGTGCCTATGACGAGGCGACCGCTATCCTTGCCGGTGACGCACTGCAGTCGCTGGCCTTTCACGTTCTGGCTCATGAAGCTTCCAGTCACCTGGCAGCCGCGACCCGGATTGTGATGCTGACGCGACTGGCCGCCGCGGCCGGCTCCCGTGGCATGGCCGGCGGTCAGTCGATCGACCTGGTCGCCACC
>CAZMAK010000114.1:6134-6825 GCA_964564245.1 uncultured Ectothiorhodospiraceae bacterium
ACCGGTCAGCAGCTGGACATCGCCGAACTGGAAGACATGCACATCCACAAGACCGGGGCACTGCTGCGGGTCAGCGTACTGCTCGGTGCACTGTGCGGTGCAGCCACCACCCCGGAGCAGATCGAACAGCTCGACCACTATGCCAAGTGCATCGGGCTTGCCTTCCAGATCCGCGATGACATCCTCGATGTCGAGGGTGAGGTGCAGTCCCTGGGCAAGCATACCGGCATGGACCGGCAGCGCGAGAAGCCCACCTACCCGGCCCTGCTGGGGCTGGAGGTCGCCCGCCAGCGTGCCCTGGAATTGCACGAGGAAGCCCTCGACAGCCTGGGGGGATTCAGCAATGATGCCGACCCGCTGCGCTGGATATCCCGGTATATCATTGAGCGAGAAAGATAATCCGGGTTCCCCGGCGGCCTGCGACTGGTACGTATCCGCACTCTCCGGTAGTATCCGAGCTGCCCACTCAGGTATTCACTTGCACACAGCCGGCCGGATACCCCTTTGGGCGGATTTGCAGGCCCGTGGTCGACAGGTACGCTGACCAGTTCACGCTCGGAGAGGCCGGACGCCACAACCAACCGGATGATACAGCTAATGAAATCAACCAAGAAGGCACACAGCACCGGCGACGCCATTGCAGACGTGCAAAGCCACATCGATACCCGCCAGCTTCCGATTGACAAGGTCG
>CAZMAK010000115.1:0-6791 GCA_964564245.1 uncultured Ectothiorhodospiraceae bacterium
ATGTCATCCTGGTCATGACCACCAATGCCGGCGCACACGAAATGAGCCGGCCTTCGATCGGCTTCACTGCCCAGGACCATTCGAGTGACGCCATGGAGGCCATCAAGAAGCTGTTCAGCCCCGAGTTTCGCAACCGCCTCGACGCCATCGTGCAGTTCAATGCGCTGGATATTTCCGTCATCGCACAGGTGGTCGACAAGTTCATCTTCGAGCTGGAAGCGCAGTTACAGGAACAGCGTGTCAGCATCGAGGTCGACAACGCCGCGCGCCTGTGGCTGGCCGAACATGGCTACGATCCGAAGATGGGCGCACGACCGATGGCACGCCTGATCCAGCAGCACATCAAGAAGCCGCTGGCCGAGGAGTTGCTGTTCGGCCGGCTGGAGCAGGGTGGTCACCTGGTGGTTCACCTGGAAGAGGGTGAACTGGTGTTTGAAATCGAGGGGAAGGTAGCGCAGGTAACGTGATCCCGGCCCGGCCGGATCAGCGTGCGCGGTAGGTAATGCGGCCCTTGGTGAGATCGTAGGGTGTCAGTTCCACGGTGACCTTGTCGCCGCGGAGAATCCGGATGTAATGCTTGCGCATCTTGCCCGAGATGTGCGCAGTCACCACGTGACCGTTTTCGAGTTCGACCCGGAACATGGTATTTGGCAGGGTTTCCGTTACGGTCCCTTCCATTTCGATGTGATCTTCTTTCGCCATAAAACCTGCAACGCCTGAGGAATATGGCGGGGGATTATACCTAAATAATCGACCAGTCATATCCCGACCTGCCGGTCGAATGCCCAGCGCCCCGCCACCGGATCCCGTGCGCAGTGCCGCGCCAGCAACCGCACAAACGTGTCACGCGGCATTCCGGTCGCCCCGAGGCTTTCCAGGTGGCTGGTATGGACCTGGCAGTCCACCAGCGGAAATCCCCACGCCTGCAACTGCTGAACGAGCCGGACGAAGGCCACCTTGGACGCGTTGCTCACCCGGGTAAACATTGATTCTCCGAAGAAAATACGGCCAATCGCGACCCCGTACAGGCCACCGGCCAGGGTGCCGTCCAGCCAGCATTCGACCGAGTGCGCATGGCCGGCGGCATGCAGTTGCAGGTAGGCGGTACGCATTTCCGGGGTAATCCATGTCCCGGCCTGGCCCGGGCGGCGCGCGGCACACTGTTCGATGACGGCCCCGAAGGCGGTATCCAGCGTGACGGCAAAGCGGTTGCTGCGCAGTACCCGGGCCAGGCTGCGCGAGATGCGCAGCGCCTCCGGAAACAGCACCAGGCGTGGATCCGGCGACCACCAGAGGACGGGCTGCTGTGGACCGAACCAGGGGAAAATGCCGCTGCGATACGCCAGCAGCAGACGTTCGCAGGACAGGTCCCCGCCGAGTGCGAGCAGGCCGTCCGGGTCACGCAGGGCCAGCGACACGTCCGGAAACCGGAGTTCCGGGTCCGCCGGGTCGATCCAGAAGGGGCCTGTCTCGTTCAGCCGTTTCATGCGTGTGTCCGTATGCCGCCGGAGGCGGACTATTCATTCCCCGGTTCCGCTTTCCTGAACGGCGATCCGGCCGTCAGGTCATCGTGATATTCCACCATCAGTTCATGCTCGTGTTCCAGGTAACCCTGGATGGCGGCGCGGAACCGCGGGTGTTCGATCCAGTGTGCCGACCAGGTGTAGCTGGGCAGGAAGCCACGGCTGATCTTGTGTTCCCCCTGGGCACCGGGCTCGAACAGTTCCAGTCCGTGGGTGATGGCGTACTCGATGCCCTGATAATAGCAGGCCTCGAAGTGCAGGCTGTGGAAGTCCTCCAGACAACCCCAGTGACGCCCGTACAGGGCACGCTCCCCGCGCAGCAGGATGGCGCCGGCCACCGGCCGTTCGTCCAGCAGCGCAAAGACCAGCACCACCTGGTCACCCATGGTGCGGCTGATTTCCCGGAAGAATGCCTCGGACAGGGTCGGCATGCCGGATTTCCTCTCGAAGGTGGAGCGGTAGAACGCATGCATCACGTGCCAGTCCGCGTCACTGCACTCATTGCCGTGCACGATACGCATCCGGATGCCGGCCTCCTGCACGTAACGGCGCTCGCGGCGGATCTTCTTGCGCTTGCGTGAACTGAGCGCGGACAGGAAATCCTCGAAATCGCGGTAACCCCGGTTGTGCCAGTGGAAGTGGCACCCGGTGCGGCGCAGAAAGCCCTTGCCGACCAGCCATTCGGTGTCGGCCTCGTCGGTGAACAGCCAGTGCAGGGAAGAGGAACCGGTCGCCCTGACCAGGTCCAGTGCCGCCTGCACCAGTGCGCCGCCGACCTGCTCCCGGTCGGCATCCGCGGCCACCAGCAGGCGCGGGCCGGTCACCGGGGTAAACGGAATCGCGGAGACCAGCTTCGGGTAGTAGGGGACACCGGCACGGTGCCAGGCATCGGCCCAGGACCAGTCGAATACGAATTCGCCGTAGGAGTTGTCTTTCAGGTAGAGCGGTACGGCGCCACACGGGCGGCCGGACCCGTCACAGGCAACCAGGTGGTGCGGCAACCAGCCGTGGCGGCTGCCGGTACAGCCGTTGCGCTCCAGTGCCACCAGGAATTCGTGGCGCAGGAACGGCTGGGCAATCCCGGATACCCGGTTCCAGTCCGCGGCGGGGATACGCTCCAGTTCGGTGATGACTTCGACGCGCACCGCAGATCTCCGCCGCCAGCCAGCGGCAGCCTCGCTCAACCGCCTGCCGAATGGGCGAGACCGTCGAGGTAGGACTCGGCATCCAGCGCCGCCATGCAGCCGGTGCCGGCCGAGGTCACTGCCTGCCGGTAGACGTGATCGCACACGTCGCCGGCGGCAAACACGCCCTCCACACTGGTCGCCGTGGCCATGCCTTCCAGGCCGCTGCGGACGCGGATGTAGCCGTTGTGCATGTCCAGCTGGCCGTCGAAGATCTGCGTATTGGGGCGGTGGCCGATCGCGATGAACACGCCGGTCAGCTCGACATCCTTCGTGTCGCCGTTACCGGTGTCCCGGATGCGCATGCCGGTCACACCGCTGTCGTCCCCGAGCACTTCATCCAGCGTGTGGTTCCACTCGATCGAGATCACGCCCTCCTGCTGCTTGCGAAACAGGCGGTCCTGCAGGATCTTCTCGGCACGCAGTTCGTCACGCCGGTGCACCAGTGTCACGTGCGCGGCGATGTTGGCAAGGTACAGCGCTTCCTCCACGGCGGTATTGCCGCCACCGATGACCGCCACCTTCTGCCCCTTGTAGAAGAACCCGTCACAGGTCGCGCAGGCGGAGACCCCCTTGCCGCGGAAGGTCTCTTCCGAGGGCAGGCCGAGGTACATGGCGGATGCGCCCGTCGCGATGACCAGCGCGTCACAGGTGTACTCCCCGCTGTCGCCCTTGAGCCACAGCGGGCGCCGGCTGAAATCCACCTGGTTGATGTGGTCGAACACGATCTCGGTGTTGAAGCGCTCGGCATGCTGGCGCATGGCGTCCATGAGCGAAGGGCCCTGCGTGGATTCATCGCCGCCCGGCCAGTTTTCCACCTCCGTGGTGGTCATCAACTGGCCGCCCTGTTCCAGTCCGGTGATCAGTACCGGCGACAGGTTGGCGCGCGCGGCGTACACCGCCGCCGTATATCCGGCGGGTCCGGATCCAAGGATAAGTAAACGGCAGTGCCTGGTATCGCTCATGTATAATGCTCCGGATAGACGCGTGAACCGTATTCAGGGACACCGCACGCACAGCGCAGGCAAGGACAGCAGGGAAGTGCGCAGCCGGTTTTGCCGGATGTGGCACCCGGCAGTCCCGAACGGCAGGCAAATGGTACGGAACTTGAACAGCAGGGTAAAGCAAGCGTGAAGATCGGCATCCCCCGCGAGATCAAGCCACTGGAAGGGCGCGTCGCCCTGAGCCCGGAGGCCTGCTCCGGCCTCGTACAGCATGGACACCACGTTGCCGTCGAGTCTTCGGCCGGCCTGCTGTCCGGCTATGACGACGCGGCCTACCGCACGGCCGGGGTGATGATCGCGGCCGATGCCGCCGCACTGTACGGCGACGCCGAGCTGATCGTGAAGGTCAAGGAACCGGTCGCCGGCGATCTTGCCCTGCTGCGCAGGGAGCATCTGCTGTTCTGCTACCTGCACCTTGCGCCCAACCCGGAACTCACCCGGCAGCTGTGCGAGATCGGACTGACTGCCATCGGCTTCGAGACCGTGGAAACGGACAGCGGCGAACTGCCGTTGCTGGCGCCGATGAGCGACATCGCGGGACGCCTGGCCGTGCAGATCGGCACCCACCTGCTGCACCAGCCACAGGGCGGGAAGGGGCTGCTGCTGGGCGGCCTGCCCGGTGTGACCCGCGGCCGCGTGGTCATCCTCGGTGCCGGCAACGCCGGCGGCAACGCGGCCCTCCTGGCGGCTGCCATGGGTGCGGAAGTGGTGGTGTTCGACACCCGGCGTGACCGTCTCGCTGCCATGCGCGCCCTCGGCAACAACGTCACCGCACTGTACCCCTATCCGGACCGCTTGCGCGGCGAGGTGGCGCGGGCGGACCTGCTGATCGGTGCCACCCTGCAAACCGGTACCCGTACACCCCACCTCGTCAGCCGGGAGATGGTTGCCGGCATGCAGCCCGGCAGCGTGATCGTGGATATCTCGGTCGACCAGGGCGGTTGTGTGGAGACGACGCGACCGACCACCTACGCGGCGCCTACCTTCGTGGACGAGGGCGTGGTGCATTTCTGTGTCACCAACATGCCGGGCGCGGTACCGCGCAGTGCCACGCAGGCACTGTCCGCCGCACTCCTGCCCTGGGTACTGCAACTGGCCGGGGCTAACGGGGAACCACCGGCACTGGCCCGCGGTGTCAATATCCGTGCCGGGGAGGTCGTGCACCCGGCCTTGCGCACGGGTACTTGATTGATGGGTAAAAAGACGAATAGAATCCATCGATTGCCGACACAAGCTATGAAAGAGGATTATTTTGGCCCAGGCACGACGTAAAACCGAGACAAGAACACGGCTGACACACCAGGTCACACGCGGCCTGCGCGAGGGTGCATTACTGATCCTGGGCGCCGTTGCCATCTTCCTGCTGGTCTCGCTGATGAGCTACTTCCCGGGCGACCCCGGCTGGTCGAACAGCGTGGAGGTCGCCAGGATCAGCAACGCGGGAGGACTGATCGGCGCGTACCTGACCGACGCGCTGTTGTACCTGCTGGGCATCCTGGCCTACCTGTTCCCGGTCATGGTCGGCTACAGCGGCTGGCTGGTGTACCGTGGCCACACCCCCTCCGGCGGCATCGACCTGCATGTGCTGGCCGTGCGCTGGGCCGGTTTCCTGCTCACCGTCGGTGCCGGCTGCGGGCTCAGCGCGCTGGAGTCCGGCACCAACAGCAATCTGCCCGCCGGGTACGGCGGCGTGCTCGGCGAGGTCATCGGTCACAACCTCGTGGATGTCGTCAGCCCGGTCGGTGCACTCCTGTTCCTGCTGGCGCTGTTCCTGACCGGCGTCACGCTGTTTACCGGCATATCCTGGCTGGCCGTGATGGACTTCATCGGCAAGTACACCCTGCTGCTGGGTGAGCAGGTGTATGCCTATGCCGGGCAGATACCGGAGCAGATCGCGGCGCGGCGTGCCCGCAACGAGCGCAAGGAAGTCATCGAGACCGTGCAGAAGAAGTATGCCGCCCGCAAACCGGTGCGCATCGAGCCGGTAATCGAGAAGCCGCCGGTCAGCGACCGCAAGGAACGCGAGCGCCAGGTGCCGCTGTTCGACCCGCCGTCCGACTCCGAATTGCCGCCACTGGCCCTGCTGGACGAGCCGCGCGAGTCCGAGGCCGGTTATTCCGAGGCCGCCCTGGAGGCCATGTCCCGGCTGGTGGAGATGAAACTGCTCGACTTCAACATCGAGGTCGAGGTGGTGGCCGTCAATCCCGGCCCGGTGATCACGCGCTTCGAGCTCGACCTGGGCCCGGGCGTCAAGGTCAGCCAGATCACCAACCTGGCCAAGGACATTGCGCGTGCGCTGTCCACCATCAGCGTGCGCGTGGTGGAGGTGATCCCCGGCAAGTCCGTCATCGGGCTGGAGATCCCGAACGAGAACCGCGCCCTCATTACGCTGGGTGAAATCCTCAACACCGAGGAATACGAGGATTCCACCTCGCCGCTGACGCTGGCGCTGGGCAAGGACATCAGCGGCATTCCGGTCGTGGTGGACCTGACGAAGATGCCGCACCTGCTGGTGGCCGGCACTACCGGTTCCGGCAAGTCGGTGGGCATCAATGCCATGATCCTCAGCCTGCTGTACAAGACCCTGCCGAAAGACGTGCGCATGATCATGATCGATCCGAAGATGCTGGAACTGTCGGTCTACGAAGGCATTCCACACCTGCTCACGCCGGTGGTCACCGACATGAGCGAGGCGGCCAACGCGTTGCGCTGGTGTGTCGGCGAGATGGAACGCCGCTACCGGCTGATGGCCGCCCTGGGCGTGCGCAATATCGCCAGTTACAACCGCAAGGTGAAGGAGGCCGAAGAGGCCGAAGAGCCGATTCCGGACCCGCTGTTCAACCCGGAAGAGGCGCTGGAAGGGACCGAGCACCCGATGCTGCAGCCGCTGCCCTACATCGTCATCGTCATCGACGAGCTGGCCGACATGATGATGGTCGTCGGCAAGAAGGTCGAGGAGCTGATTGCACGACTGGCGCAGAAGGCGCGTGCCTCCGGCGTGCACCTGATCCTGGCCACACAACGCCCGTCGGTCGACGTGATCACCGGCCTGATCAAGGCCAACATCCCGACCCGTATCG
>CAZMAK010000116.1:0-6608 GCA_964564245.1 uncultured Ectothiorhodospiraceae bacterium
CGATGTGGGTGATGCCCTGGATGACGGCGGGCATGCTGCCGATGTCGAAGATGAAACCGGACAGGATGAAGGCCGGCAGGAAGGTGGCAATGATGGCGATCTGCCCCGCCACGAACTGGCTGCGGGCCACGATGGAGATCAGCAGTCCCATGCCCAGCGCCACCAGCAGGAACAGGGCCGAGGCGGCAAACAACACCAGCAGCGAGCCGCGTAACGGTACCTCGAACTGCCACAGCGCCATGACCACCGACAGCGCCATGCCGCCCATGCCCAGCACGAAATAGGGGATCAGCTTGCCCAGCAGGATCTCGCGGATGGCCACCGGCGTCACCAGCAATGCCTCCATGGTGCCGCGTTCCCATTCGCGCGCCATCACCAGCGCCGTCAGCAGGGCGCCGATCAGGGTCATGATGACCGCGATCAGACCCGGCACCAGGAAGTTGCGGCTGCGCACCTCGCTGTTGAACCAGATGCGTGGTTCGATCGAGACGGGGGTGTTCAGCGGACGGCCGTGGTTTCGGGCGCGCGCCTCCAGCCACCGGGTCCAGACGCCCTGGACATAACCCGATACCAGGCGCGCGGTGTTGGCGTCGACGCCGTTCAGGAACACCCCGATGGCGGCACCGTCCGGCCGGCGCAGTCGTGCGGCGAAGTCGCTGCGCAACCAGACAATGGCCTGGATGCGGTGTTCGCGCATGGCCTCGCGGGCCGCCGCCATGGTCAGAAACCGGGTCGGGCGAAAATAGCGGGATTGCTCGAAGGCGTCGGTCAGGTCGGCGCTGTCGGCCGTCGGTTGCTCCGCCACCAGGCCGATGGGCACGTGTTCGGCGTCGAGCGACACGCCGTAGCCGAACAGCACCAGCAGGAACACCGGCATCACGAAGGCGATGGCGATACTGCTCGGGTCACGCAGGATCTGCAGGAATTCCTTGCGGACCAGCCCGCGCAGGCGCATGGCGGAGCCGCCACGGGTGTTCATGCCGCGGCCGGCGAGGCAGCGTGTGCCTCGATCAGGTGAATGAAGGCATCTTCCATGCCGGGTGCCGGAAGCGCCGCCGTGGCGGCGCCACGCTTGATGTCCTCCGGTGTCCCCAGGGTCAGTATCTCGCCGGCGGCCATGATCACCAGGCGATCGCAGTATTCGGCCTCTTCCATGAAATGGGTGGTCACCAGTACCGTCACGCCGTGGCTGGCCAGGGTGTTGATGCGCCGCCAGAATTCGCGTCGCGCCAGCGGATCGACGCCGGAAGTGGGCTCATCGAGAAACAGGATATCCGGTTCGTGCATGAGGGCGCAGGCCAGCGCCAGCCGTTGCTTGAATCCCAGCGGCAGGTCACCGCTGGTGGTGTCCGTCTGTCCGGTCAGCTCGAAATGGTCCAGCGCCCACTGGATGCGTGTCTTGCGCCGGGTTCCGGTCAGGCCATAGGCACTGCTGAAAAACAGCAGGTTCTGTCCCACGCTCAGATTGGCGTACAGGGAAAACTTCTGCGACATATAACCGATGCGGGAGCGCGCCTGTGGTGCGGCCACGCGCAGGTTCACACCGGCCACCTGCAGCCGCCCGTCACTCGGTGGCAGCAGGCCGCACAGCATGCGGAAGGTGGTGGACTTGCCCGCCCCGTTGGCACCCAGCAGGCCGAACACCTCGCCACGCCGTACCGTGAAGCTCAGGTTGCGCACGGCGTAGAAATTGCCGAAGCGCCGCGCCAGTTCATGCACCTCGATGACCGGGCGGTCCCCGCCAGCCTGCACGTCCTGCCCCGGTGGCGGTGCGCTGCGTCCGGCCCTGCTCCCGGTGCGTACCGTCATACGGGCGACAAAGGCATCCTCGAAGCGGGGGGGCACGGGCCGGGCAACGGCGTCGACGACACCGGGCAGCAGTCGTGCCAGGTCGGGTGCCACGGGATCGTCCATCACCAGGCGCACGCCGTTGCGCTGGATCACGGCATCCATCACCCCTGCGGCACCGTCGAGCCGGGCCTGCAGGTCGCGCTTGTGCAGGCTCGCTGCGGTCACGAAAAAGCTGCGCCCGGCCAGCTCGTTGCTGAATGCCGCCGGACTGTCCTGGCCAAGCACATGCCCCTGGTGCAGCATCACCACTGCATGGCAACGCTCCGCTTCGTCGAGGTAGGCGGTACTGAGCAGCACGCTCATGCCGTTCTGTTCGACCAGCCGGTAGACGATGGCCCACAGCTCGCGCCGCGACACCGGGTCGACCCCCACGGTCGGCTCGTCCAGCAACAGCAGGCGCGGCGGCCGCACCAGGGTGCAGGCCAGGCCGAGTTTCTGTTTCATGCCACCGGACAGCCGCCCGGCCAGTCGTCCGGTAAAGCGGCCCAGGCCGGTCATGTGCATCAGTTCGGCATAGCGTGCCGGCCGTTCCGATTCGGGCAGGCCCTGCAGGTCGGCATAGAGATCCAGGTTCTCCTGCACCGACAGGTCTTCGTAGAGCCCGAAGCGCTGCGGCATGTAGCCGATGCTGGACTGGATCTGCAGGGCGTCCCGCCCGGCATCCAGGCCCAGCACGGTCACCCGGCCGGTATCGGCGCGCAGCAATCCGGCGGCGAGTCGCATCAGCGTGGTCTTGCCGGCCCCGTCGGGGCCGATCAGGCCGGTGACCACCCCGGGGCTGACCTGCAGGCTGACATCCTGCAGTGCCGTGACATGGCGACCGCCCGCTTCGAAGGACCTGCCGACCCCGGCAAAATCCAGGACGGCAGCGGTATCCGGGGATTCCATGGCGTCCGCCATGGCCATCATTCCTGGCAGTGCGTCTGTGCCGGTGTGCCGAGTGTGGCCGGCGACTGCCCCAGCGGGATAGTCACGCCGGCCGGCATCCCCAGACGCAACTGTCCTTCGGGATTACACACGAACACCCGGACCTGATAGACCAGGTCGGTACGCACCTCGCGGGTCTCGACCGACTTGGGCGTGAACTCCGCCGTCGGCGAGATGAAGCCGATCCAGGCAGGGTAGTGCTTTTCCGGATAGCTGTCGGTCTGCACGGTGGCCTGCATGCCGGGCTGCAGCTTGCCCAGGTCGGGTTCCTCGACATAGGCGCGGACCCAGACCGGGTCGTTCAGGGCCACGGTGTACACCGGTGTCTGCGGGGAGGCCATGTCACCCGGTTGCAACAGCCGGTTCTCGATCACGCCGTCGGCCGGGGCGACCAGTTCCGTATCGGCAAGCTGACGACGGGCCAGTGCCAGCTGCGCCTGGTCGGCCTTCAGTGTGGCCCTGGCCGCGGCAATGTCTTCCCGGCGCGGCCCGGCGACCGTCAGCGCCAGGCTTTCCTGTACCGCCTTGAGCCGCGCGGCGGCGGCATCGGCGCCGGCGCGGGCATTGTCGGTCTGTTCCCGGGATGCCAGATGCTGGTCGATAAGTTTGGCGAGCCGTTTTGCATTGCGTTCGGCATTCTCCGCATCCGCCTGCGCGGCCTGGACCTCGGCCCGGGCACGGGCGATCTCCTCGGGCCGGCTGCCTGCCTCCATTCGTGCCACCACCTGGGACTGTGCCTCCGCCCGGGCGGCCAGCTGATCGACGCTATGTGTCAGGCGCTGGCTGTCGAGGACAGCGAGTACGTCGCCCTTGTGGATTTTCTGTCCTTCCTCGGCGGCCATCGAAGCGATCCGTTCGCTGGCGTTGAAGGCGAGATTCACCTGCCGGATATCCACGTTGCCGCGCAGCATCAGTGCATCGGCCGGACCGCCTGTATTGCGACCGGTGTGCCACCAGGCCACGGCAGCGGCGCCGGCCAGCAGCAGTACAGCCGCGATCACCAGAGGTTTTTTCCGCATTCCTGCCTGCCTTGTCCGGACACGATGATGAGGATACAGAGTTTGAATTGCCTCGTGAACGGGGAGGCGACCGGAATACCCGCGCCGTTCCGGTACCGGCACGGCCGACCGGCCATGACGTCAGCGCCTGGAAATCCACACGCCCTTGAGGCCCAGGCGCTCTTCCAGCAGCGGTACCCAGTCACGTGCCTCATTGGCACTGCGGTAGCCACGGGCGCGGAGGCGTACCATGTTCCTGTCATGGACCGTGACAGTGACCAGCTCCGCGTCCACTCCCTTGTCCCGGAATTTCTCCAGCATGCGCCGGGCCGTGGATTCACGGGTATAGGAGGCCAGGTTCACGACCCAGTCCCCGATGATCTGATCGTCGGCCGCAAGCGGTGGTGTGTCGGTCTCCGGGTCGCCTGTGGCCCGGTCCAGACCGCTGGCCGGCGGTACGGGGGTTGCCGTCAGCAGGGCGATTTCCGCACCCGGTCCCGAATCGCCGGCCGACGATTCGGGTCCTGCCGGCGCCGCCTGCGGGGCAGTGGTTTCGGCGACGGGCAGGTTGGCCGGGGTCGGTGTGCCGGTGGTTGGCGCCTGGCGGGGTGTGGAGTCTTCCGGGTCGAGTGGCGTGTCGGACGCTGTCAGGTGCTCACCCGTCACGGTTTCCGGCACGGCGACCGCCGCTGCCGGACCGTCTGCCTGGCCAGTGGCCACGCGATCCACCGCGCCTGCGGGCCGGGTGTCTGCGGCGACCTCGATGGCCTGACGCGAGTCGTCACCGGCCGACGGCGGAGGCAGTGTGTCCAGTTCGTCCGCCGGGGAATCCGCCGGCAGGGCGGATGTAACCGGTGTCTGCGCCACCATGATCGGTGCCGGGCGAACGCCGCTGAGCACGACCGGTTCCCGTGTCACGCTGCTGAAATAGACACCGCCGATACCCACCAGCAGCACCAGTACCAGTAACCGGGTCAGCCCTCCCAGCAGACGCTGGCCGGTCGTGCGGTGCGGGGTGTGTCGTCCCGGGTGATGCGGAAGATGTTGTTCCAGCTTCTGCCAGGTACCCAGCGTGCCGGCATCGTCCCAGTGTTCCCAGGGAGAGGGCCCCGCGGCAAAGGCGGCCACCCCTTCCTGATGCATGCGCAGTTCGAATTCACGCAGTTTTTCGAAGTCCAGTGCAGATGACTGTTGTGGCATGGCTCAGTTGTCCAGTCGTTTATACCGGATGCGGTGTGGCTGGTCGGCATCTGCACCAAGACGACGCTTGCGATCCGCCTCGTAGTCGGCGTAGTTGCCCTCGAACCACACGGTCTGGCTGTTGCCCTCGAAGGCCAGGATGTGCGTCGCGATCCGGTCCAGGAACCAGCGATCGTGGGAGATCACTACAGCACAACCGGGGAAGTCGAGCAAGGCCTCTTCGAGTGCGCGCAGGGTTTCCACGTCGAGATCGTTGGTCGGCTCGTCGAGCAGCAGCACGTTGCCGCCGCTTCTCAGCAGCCTGGCCAGGTGTACCCGGTTGCGTTCGCCGCCGGACAGCGAACCGACGATCTTCTGCTGGTCGTTGCCGCTGAAATTGAAGCGTGACACGTAGGTGCGCGAGTTCAGTTCGGTCCTGCCAATGGTAATGATGTCCTGGCCGTCGGAGATTTCCTCCCAGACGGTCTTTTCGGCATGGAGGCTGTCGCGGCTCTGGTCCACGCACGCGATCTGCACGGTCTCGCCGATGCGCAAGGTGCCCGAGTCCGGTTGTTCGGCGCCGGTCAGCATCCGGAACAGGGTGGTCTTGCCGGCGCCGTTCGGGCCGATGATCCCGACGATGCCGCCGCGCGGCAGGTTGAATGACAGGTCCTCGTAGAGCAGGTTGTCGCCGAAGCGCTTGGTGAGACCGGTGGCCTCGACCACCAGGTCGCCCAGACGCGGCCCCGGCGGGATATAGAGTTGCTTGGTCTCGTTGCGCTGCTGGGATTCCTGTGAGGCCAGTTCCTCGAAGCGGGCCAGACGTGCCTTGCTCTTGGCGTGGCGCCCTTTTGCGCCGGAACGTACCCATTCCAGCTCGGCCTGCATGGCCTTCCGGCGTGCGCTGGCCTGTTTCTCCTCGGTGGCCAGGCGCTGTTCCTTCTGTTCCAGCCACGAGGAATAGTTACCCTGCCACGGGATGCCGTGGCCGCGGTCCAGCTCCAGGATCCAGCCGGCCACGTTATCCAGGAAGTAACGGTCGTGCGTCACCGCGATGACGGTGCTCGGGTACTCGGCGAGGAAGCGTTCAAGCCAGGCGACGGATTCCGCATCGAGATGGTTGGTGGGTTCGTCGAGCAGCAGCATGTCCGGCTTCGAGAGCAGCAGCCGGCACAGCGCCACGCGGCGGCGTTCGCCGCCGGACAGCTTCGTGACGTCGGCATCCCAGGGCGGCAGGCGAAGCGCGTCGGCCGCGATCTCGAGCTTGCGCTCGACTTCCCAGGCCCCCGCCGCATCGATCGCATCCTGCAGTTTGCCCTGTTCCTCGAGCAGGGCGTTCATCTCATCCTCGCTCATGGGCTCGGCGAACTTCATGCTGATGTCGTTGAAGCGCGTGACCAGCGCGAGGCTGTCGGCGAGGCCTTCCTCGACGTTACCGCGCACGTCCCGGGTGGGGTCGAGCTCCGGCTCCTGCGGCAGGAACCCCACGCGGATCCCGGGCTGGGGGCGGGCCTCGCCGTCGAACTCCCTGTCGATGCCGGCCATGATGCGCAGTACCGTGGATTTCCCGGCACCGTTCAGGCCCAGTACGCCGATCTTCGCGCCCGGGAAGAAGGACAGCGAAATATCGCGGATGATATAGCGCTTCGGGGG
>CAZMAK010000117.1:0-6462 GCA_964564245.1 uncultured Ectothiorhodospiraceae bacterium
GAGGGAGAGGGAGTTTGTGGGACAGCCGTGGGGGCCGGATATATTTTCGGTTAAAAAATGTATCTAGCCCCACTACTGTCGGGGTTTGGTTGATTGATTCGGGACATGAATTTCAACACCCGCAGTGTAAGTCATGCATTCCTTCTCCCTCCGGGAGAAGGCCAGGATGAGGGGATAGAGTTCAGGCAGTTAACCAGATCTGATCCCCTCACCCCAACCCTCTCCCGGAGGGAGAGGGAGTTTGTGGGACAGCCGTGGGGGCCGGATATATTTTCGGTTAAATAAATGTATCCGGCCCCATTACTGGTGGGACAGCAGTGATCCGGCCCCATGTTCATTTATGAAAGATCTTGCCGCACAACTTGAGCTGCGCAAACAGCAGCAGCTGTATCGCAGCCGCACCCGCCTGGATGGCCCGCAGGGTGTGGAGGTGACGGTCGACGGCAGGCGCTGCCTGTCGTTTTGCAGTAACGATTACCTGGGCCTGGCAAACCACCCCGACGTGGTGGCGGCGTTTCACCGTGGCCTGGATCAGTACGGTGCCGGCAGCGGAGCGGCGCACCTGGTCAGCGGGCACAGCCGTGCGCACCACGATCTGGAGGAACAGCTGGCCGATTTCACGCAGCGCCCGCGCGCCCTGCTGTTCTCGACCGGCTACATGGCCAATCTCGGCGTGATGGCCGCGCTGCTGGGTCGTGGCGACCTGGTGTTCGAGGACCGCCTCAACCACGCCTCGCTGCTCGACGCTGCCCGGTTGAGTGGTGCGCGTCTGATACGCTACCGGCACGCCGATGGCGCGGACCTGGCCGGGCGCCTCGCTGCGGCGACCGGCGGTGAGCAACTGGTGGCTACCGATGGCGTGTTCAGCATGGATGGCGACAAGGCGCCACTGGCGGAGATCGCGGCATTGTGTACACAACACCAGGCCTGGTGCATGGTGGACGATGCGCACGGACTGGGGGTGCTCGGCCCCGGCGGTCGCGGTTCGGTACCGGCGGCCGGTCTGACGGTGGAACAGGTCCCCGTCCTGATGGGTACGCTGGGCAAGGCGTTCGGTACCTTTGGCGCCTTTGTCGCCGGCAGTGAGGCATTGATCGAGACCCTGATCCAGCAGGCGCGTACCTACATCTACACCACGGCCACGCCTCCGGCGCTGGCCATAGCGACGCTCGCGGCGTTGCAGCGGGTGCGCGCCGATGACTGGCGGCGTGAGCAACTGGTCTCGCTGGTGCGGCAGTTCCGCGAGGGTGCCACACAGCTGGGACTGCCCGTGCCGGACTCGGATACCCCGATCCAGCCATTGCTGGTGGGAGACGCCGGCAGCGCATTGCGCGTGAGCACGGCACTGCGTCAGCGTGGTGTCCTGGTGACGGCCATTCGGCCACCGACGGTGCCGCCGGACAGCGCGCGCCTGCGCATCACCTTTTCCGCGACGCACACCGCGGCGCAGGTCGAACGCCTGCTGGGCGCGCTGGAGCAGGTATTTGACACAGCGGGTACGGAGTAGAACAACGGTTTGCGCCAGGGCGCCGGGGTAGGAACATGAGGCTTGAGATGAAACATCTGGACAGGGCCCCTTTGTTTGTTGTTTTCCTGGCGTACCGGCGCCCTGGCGCGAGCCGTGATTTCCCTGTGCCCGCGATGTTTTCTGTGGCGGTCCATCCATGACGCTCTTCACGCAAACCTCCGGCAGTGGCCCCGATCTGGTGCTGGTTCACGGCTGGGGGCTGCACGGTGGCATCTGGGACGGGCTTGCGCCACTGCTGGAAGCGGATTACCGGATTACCCGCGTGGACCTGCCGGGGCACGGCAACAGTGCGTGGTCGGGTGAACAGGAGCTGGACGATTTCGTGACCGCCGTGCTGGAGGCCGTGCCGGCGCGTGCCGGCTGGGTCGGGTGGTCGCTGGGTGGCATGATCGCATTACGCGCTGCCCTGCTGGCACCGGTACGGGTTTCGGCGCTTGCCATGATTGCCAGCACGCCCTGCTTCGTGCGCCGGCCGGGCTGGCAAAGCGCCATGCTGCCGTCCCTGCTGGATACCTTTGACAGCGAGCTGGAACAGGATTACGTACGCACCCTGGGGCGCTTTCTCGCATTACAGGTGCGTGGCAGTGGCCGGGCCACGGAGGTGCTGAAAGGGCTGCGCCGCTCCATGCTTGCGCGCGCGCAGCCGCAATTACCGGCGTTGCGCGCCGGGCTGGCGATCCTGCGCGATACGGACCTGCGCCCGGCCGTGTCCGCGCTGTCGGTGCCGGCGCTGTTGCTGGCCGGTGAGCGCGATACGCTGGTCCCGTTGCAGGGTGTGCGGGATGCCTTGCAACTCATGCCCGGTGCACGCTGCGAGGTGATCGAGTCCACCGGGCACGCACCGTTTGTTGCGGCACCGGCGCGGGTCGCCCGGGAATTGAAACACTTTATACAGGGCCTGCCGAGCACCGCGATTCCCGGGTAACCGGCGTCGCTCCTCCCGGTTGACAGATGGTTGACATGAACGAAGACGAATCCTTCCGGCTCGACCGGCAGCAGATGCGGCGCGCCTTTGACCAGGCCGCCGCGACCTACGATGCGGCGGCGGAGCTGCAATACGAGATCGGCGATCGCCTGATCGAACGCATGGACTTTATCCGCATCCAGCCGCGGCGCATCCTGGACCTCGGTGCCGGTACCGGAAAATTCAGCGCCGACCTGATGCGACGCTATCGCAGGGCGGACGTGGTGGCGCTCGATATCGCGCCGCGCATGCTGGCGCACAGCCGGCATCGCGGTGGCTGGATGCGCAGGCCGCATTGCGTGTGCGCCGACGCGGAGCGGTTGCCGTTTGCCGACGACAGCTTTGATTTCGTGTTCTCCAACCTGATGTTGCAATGGTGCACCCGCCTGGAGACGGCCTTCACGGAACTGCGCCGCGTGCTGGCACCGGGCGGGCTGCTGATGTTCAGCACCTTCGGACCGGATACCCTGAAGGAACTGCGTGCCAGCTGGGAGGCGGCGGACGGTTACACGCATGTGAACCGGTTTGTCGACCTGCACGATATCGGCGACCTGTTGCTGCATACCCGCTGGGCCGAACCGGTGATGGATTCCGAGCGCATCACCGTGACCTATCGTGAACTGCGGCGCCTGTTGCAGGATCTGAAGGACATTGGTGCGCACAATGTCACTCACGGGCGTCCGCACGGCCTGACCGGGACACAACGCTGGCGCCGGTTCGTGGCGGCCTATGAGGCCCTGCGCGAGGGCGGGGTGCTGCCGGCCAGTTACGAGGTGGTGTACGGGCACGCGTGGTCCCCGCTCAACAAGCACACCGCGGCCGGCATTCCCGAGGTGCCGTTGTCCAGCCTGCGGCCGCCGGCAGGCCAGCCATGACGATGACGCGCGGCTGGTTTGTGACCGGGACCGATACCGGGGTCGGCAAGACACAGGTGAGCCTGGCGTTGCTGCGCAAGCTGCAGCAACGGGGCGTGGTGGCCGCCGGGATGAAACCGGTGGCGGCGGGTTGTGCAAGGACGGCGTCCGGCTTGCGCAACGACGACGCGCTGCGACTGCAGCAGCAGTCTTCCATCGAACTCGATTACACGCTGGTCAACCCGTATGCCCTTGAACCGGCGATTGCGCCGCACCTGGCGGCGGAGCAGGCCGGGGTCCGGCTGGAAATGGCCGTGATCCTGGATGCGTATGCCCGGATTGCTGCCCGGGTCGAGGCGGTGGTGGTCGAGGGGGCCGGTGGCTGGCTGGTGCCGATGAACGAGCAGGAGACACTGGCCGGGCTGGCGGCCGCCCTGCAACTGGATATTATCCTCGTGGTGGGAATCCGGCTGGGTTGTCTGAACCATGCCCTGCTGACGGTGGAGTCCATTCAGCGCCGGGGTGTGTCCCTGGCGGGATGGGTGGCAAATTGCCCGGGACCGGCCGATGCAACCACAGCGGCCAATATCGCCAGCCTGGAGGCGCGGATCGCGTCGCCACTGCTGGGGGAATTGCCCTGGCAGGACAAGCCGGACGTCAATAACATGGCGGATCGCCTGTTGCTGCCCACTGAGCCCGGCACCTGACAAATATTCTCATTTGTATACCCGCTGCAAGTCATATAAAATTCCGCCACTTTTTCAGGACCGCCTCCCTGACCGGCAGGCAGTTCGCCGGTTGCGGGCACGTCGGGCATGCAGTAGCATCCGCGTCCTGTTTTTGACCCGGAGCGGTTCCTGGTTGTGGTAGAGCGGGTAGCAGATCCTTCGGGTCGCAAGTATCACTGGATTATCCGGCCAAACCAGTCCCTGTCGTGGCGTCGCGCCAGGCAGGTGTATATGGCGATTGCGGGCGTGATCCTGGGCATCGGGCTGGTGTTTGCCTGGCGCGGATACTGGCCGGTACTGCCGTTTGCCGGGCTGGAGATCGTGGTACTGGGCGTGGCCTTCTACCGTTGTCTGTCGCACAGCCAGATCCGCGAGGTCGTGACGATCAGCCGCGATACGGTATCTGTGGAGCGAGGGCATAAACAGCCGGAGGAGCACTGGGAATGCCCGCGCGCCTGGGCACGCATCAACATGGAGCGTTCACCGATTACCTGGTACCCGAGCCGCCTGTCGGTGGCGTTTCAGGGACGCCAGGTGGAAATCGGCCGCTTCCTGAACGAGATGGAGCGCCAGCGCCTTGCGGTCGAGTTGCAGGGCATGGTTCGCAGTTACCGCTGGCTGCCGGTGTGATCCGGAACGCATGCCGGCGCAATGAAATTGATAACTTGGTCTTAGGGAGAGTAAAGCATGTTCGCTAACATTCTAAGACGCACCCTGTGCAGTCTCTGGGGCGCGCTCGTACTGCTGGGTACAGGCAATGCCGTCGCAGGTTTTTCCGATACGCTGAATCTCAGGCAGGGCGCTACCGACATCAGCCACCGGGTCTATAACCTGCACATGCTGATCCTGGGGATCTGCGTGGTGGTTTGCGCCGCCGTATTTGCCGTACTGATTTACTCGCTGATGACGCATCGCAAGTCCAAGGGTGCGGTTCCCGCGACCTTCCATGAAAGTACCACGGTGGAAATCATCTGGACCACGATCCCGTTCCTGATCCTGGTCGGCATGGCGGTGCCCGCGACCACCACGCTGCTGGCGCTGGAAGATACCCGTGATGCGGACATGACCATCCAGGTGACCGGTTACCAGTGGAAGTGGAAGTACGACTACCTCGACAGCGACATCAGCTTCTTCAGTGTCCTGACCACACCACCCGACGAGTACCAGCTCGACGCCACGGCGAAGAAGGATGAGAACTACCTGCTGGAAGTGGATAACCCGATCGTGGTGCCGATCAACAAGAAGATCCGTTTCCTGATCACTTCCAATGACGTGATTCACTCCTGGTGGGTGCCGGACCTGGGCTGGAAGCAGGACGCGGTTCCCGGCTTCATCAATGACGCCTGGACTGAACTGGACAAGCCGGGCACCTATCGCGGCCGCTGTGCCGAGCTGTGCGGCAAGGGGCATGCTTACATGCCGATCGTGCTGGTCGCCAAGACCCAGGAAGATTACGATGCCTGGGTGGCCCAGCAGAAGGGAGCGAAGGAGGCCGCTGCGGCCGCCGGCAACAAGACCTGGACCATGGAAGACCTGATGGCCAGGGGTGAGAAGGTGTACACCGCCAACTGCGTCGCCTGTCACCAGGCCAATGGCGAAGGTATCCCGGGCCTGTTCCCGGCGCTGGCCGGCAGCGCCATCGCCACCGGACCGGTTGCCGGTCACATGGACCGGGTCATGCACGGCAAGGCCGGTACCGCCATGCAGGCATTCGGCCCCCAGCTGAACGACGTCGACCTGGCTGCGGTGATCACGTTCGAGCGTAACAGCTTCGGCAATCACCAGGGTGACATGGTCCAGCCGTCCGACATCGCGGCGGCCCGTTAAGGATTCCGGAATACCAAGCAGAGGTACTACACATGAGCACAGCGACTACACACGACGATCACCACCATCACGGCGCCCCTTCCGGCCTGATGCGCTGGGTCAAGACCACCAACCACAAGGACATCGGTACCCTGTACCTGTGGTTCTCCTTCATCATGCTGCTGATCGGCGGTGCGATGGCGATGGTGATCCGCGCCGAGCTGTTCCAGCCCGGCCTGCAGTTCGTCCAGCCGCAGTTCTTCAACACCATGACCACCATGCACGGCCTGATCATGGTGTTCGGTGCCATCATGCCGGCCATGGTCGGCCTGGCTAACTGGCAGATCCCGATGATGATCGGTGCGCCGGACATGGCGTTGCCGCGCATGAACAACTGGAGCTTCTGGATCCTGCCGTTCGCCGGCACCATGCTGCTCAGCACGCTGTTCATGGACGGCGGCGGCCCGGCCTTCGGCTGGACGTTCTATGCCCCGCTGTCGACCACGTTTGCACCGAAGAGCACCGACTTCTTCATCTTCGCGGTGCACATGCTGGGCTTCTCATCCATCATGGGCTCGATCA
>CAZMAK010000118.1:0-6416 GCA_964564245.1 uncultured Ectothiorhodospiraceae bacterium
GCATAGTGAAAGACTTACTGATCGTTCAACGGATTTATATGGGACAGTAGTGATGATGGATATTCTGGTCATTGATGTCGGTGGTACTCACGTGAAGATCAGCCTGTCCACCCGGCCGGACGAGAAACGCAAGTTCGACTCGGGCAGCGAGTTGACGCCCGGGCAAATGGTCGAAGGGGTGAAGGGACTGGCGCAGGACTGGCCCTATACCGTTATCAGCCTCGGCTATCCCGGCGCGGTGCTGGGCGGGAGGCCCGTGCACGATCCGCATAACCTGGGTGCAGGCTGGACGGGTTTTGATTTCGCTGCCGCGTTTGCCTGCCCCGTGCGAATCGTGAACGATGCGGCCATGCAGGCACTGGGCAACTACCAGGGCGGCAAGATGCTGTTCCTGGGTCTGGGTACCGGACTGGGTTCGGCCATGATCGTCGACGCTATCGTGGAGCCGCTGGAGCTGGCGCATCTGCCGTACCGGAAAGGCCGGACGTTCGAGGATTACATTGGTGTCCGTGGCCTGGAGCGGCTGGGAAAGAAGAAATGGCGCAAGGCCGTGTTCGATGTGGTGGATCGCCTGCAGCACGCACTGGAACCCGGGGATATGGTGCTGGGTGGCGGCAATGTCAAACGCCTGGAGGAACTCCCGCCCGGTTCCCGGCGCGGCGATGACATGGCGGCTTTTGCCGGCGGCTTCCGGTTGTGGGAGTCCGTTCCCGGTCCTGGATGATGCCCCGACAGGACTGGTAGTTGTGCACATGAAGCGATCGAAGTTGCTCGTCCGGGCCTGGCTGCTGTTCATCGGGTACTGCACGCTGAGTGCGGTGGTCTATGTGCCCGCCCTGCTGTTGCTGCAGAAGGGAATACTGCTGCATGTGCCCTGGATCCTGTCTGTGGAAAAATCCCTCTCCCAGGACGGTTTCGGCAACCCGGTCAGCACCTGGCTGAGACCCGGCTGCATCGAGTACGACCCCGAGCTGATCTACAGGCCGGTGATCGGTACCTGCCAGTTCAACGAAATCGAGTTCAACACCAGCCTGACCTTCACTGACGAGGGCAGGGTGACCGGTGACAGGCCCGCCGGGACCGGTATCGCCGTTATCGGTGACTCGCACGCGATGGGTTGGGGCGTGAATGACCAGCAGGCCTTTCCGGCCGTGCTGCAGCGCCTGAGCGGACGTCCCGTCTATAACCTCGGTGTCGCCAGTTACGGCACGGTCCGGGAACTGATCCGGCTGGAACAATCCGGCCTGGCGGACCGCATCGACACTGTCATCATCCAGTACTGCAACAACGATTTGCCGGAGAATCTCCGGTTTGACACGGCCTCGAAAAAACAGCTGTACGACCGGATCTTCGGTCAGTTCACGCCGCATGCCGCGGCCGGCAAGGGCAGGGAAGCGCAAACCGGCAAGGTGCTGTACATCCTGAAGGGCTACTGGAGTGCGCTGGACGCACCGCTCCGGTCACTGGCGGACCGGCTCCGCCGCAAGAATTTCGAACCGCATTACGGGCCGCTCATTGCCACGCTCGGCAAGCATGCCGCGGTACTGCGCGGCAAGCGCGTCATCGTGTTCTACAGCAATTCCCGTGGCCAGAAGTACCGCAACTTTCCGTCCGGACGTGACCCGCAGATCCCCGATGTCTATTTCGTGGACCTGGATCTGGGCGTCACGGACTACTACAACCTCGACAACCATCCGACACCGGCCGGGCAGAAAAAGATCGCGGAACGGCTGTACGCGTATCTGCAACAGGTGCAACCGCCTGCGCCGGGCGCCGGGCAATCCGGTCCGGCTACAACCGCTCCTGCAGGCAGGCCCTGATTTCCTCGTCGGTCAGCCGCACCGGGTTGGTCTGCATGCTGCTGCCGCGTGAATGGGCGATGACCGGATCGAGTTCCCCGGCGCTCACTCCGTAGTCGCCCAGTCGTGGCAGTTGCAGCCGTTCCGTCCATTCCGCCAGCCGGTTGACCAGCGCCTGCCAGGCCTCTTCACGCCGGGTGAAGGAACGCCCGCAGAGAACGGCAGCAGCCTCGGCGTAGTGGTCCAGCGCGTGGCTGTGCGGGCTCCGTGCCTGCAGTGCCTCGAGATTGATCGCGGTACAGGTGGCCACCAGTGTGCCGCACACCACGCCGTGCGGGATCGGGTAGAACGCACCCAGCGGTGAGGCGAGGCCGTGTACCGAGCCGAGTCCGCACTGGGCCAGGGTGATGCCGGACAGCAGCGCGGCGTATGCCATCCGCGAGCGCGCCATGGATGCATCGTCCGCGCTGTGCTCGAACCACGGCAACAGGCCGTCGCGCACTGCCTGCAGCCCGCTGACGGCAAGCGCATCGGTGAAGGCGTTGGCGCGCAGCGACACGAACGACTCCAGCAGCTGGGTCAGCGCGTCCATGCCGTTGGCGGCAATGACGCGCGGCGGGCAGGTCGCCAGCAGGTCAGGGTCCACCACGGCATATTCGGGCACGAGTTTTTCATCGCGAAACGATTTCTTGAAGCCGGACCTGCCCTGCACGCTCAGCACGGCATTTTTGGTGGCCTCGCTACCGGTGCCCGCGGTTGTCGGGGCGGCGATCAACGGCACGGCCGGCCCCGTGTAGGGGCGTTCCGGCCCAACGCCTTCCAGGTAGTCCATGACGCTGTGCTGTACACGCAGCAGCCCGGCAATGGCCTTGGCCGCGTCGAGTGCACTGCCACCGCCGACGCCCAGCACCACGTCGATCTGCGTGCCGGCATACCCGGCGACGACCTCGTCGATCCGTTGCGGGGACGGTTCCCCGTCGATGCCGACGTGATGCCAGGTGATAGCGCGCTGTCCGAACGAGCTGACCAGGTCGTCCCACTGCGGCGTGGACGGAAACGAGTGCGAACCCGTCACCAGCAGTACCTGCCGTCCGTAGCCTGCGACCAGTTCCGGCACCCGTGCAAATTCCCCGGCGCCGAACACGATGCGCGGCAGGCGCGCAATGGAAAACGGGCGCAGGTCCGTGCTAGCCACGCGGCAACAGGCCGTTGAACGGTACGCCACGGCGCGGTGCCGCCATCCAGTCCGCCACCGTGTCGCGCCAGGCGAGGTAATGCGCCGTCTGCTTGTGCGCCTGCGCAGCCGCTGTGCTGGTATAGGCCTCGTAGAGCAGGAACCGGGCGGGATCATCGGGCGATTGCAGCACGTCGAAGCGCCGGTTGCCCGGTTCCTGCACCGATGCCACGTGATTAAGCCGGGTCGCCTCGATAAAGTCATCGATGTGTTCCGGCACTACGCTGACGTGTACAAGCATGACATGCATGTCGGGATCTCCGTACTGTGGATGGTGGCTGCCGGGGGCGCCTGGCCTGTCATTCCGGCCTTGAGAAAGGATAGCCCGTTTTCGGGTATTCGTCCCCTGCGGGGGCCACGACCTGCGCGCTCAGGCCAGCAGCGCCGCGACGATTCCGGTGAGGAAGATCCCGTCGAAGGTGCCGGCACCGCCGATCGAGGCATGCGGCGCACCCAGCTTGCGGATATCACCCAGCCGCAACAGGTCGGCGCCGATCAGTACACCGAGGGTGCCACAGATGTAGGCCAGCGGCGCGGCGTGCCCGGGATTGATCAGGTACGCTGTGACCGCCGCGGCGAACGGCGCGACCAGCACCGGCATGGCAATACCCATGCGCGGTACCGGACGGCTGAACAGGTAACTGAGCAGGCTGATGAGGGCGATCGCCGGCAGTGACTCGATCATCGGTAACGGATTATGTCGCAGCAGGTAGGCGGAAAAGCACACCGGAATGATGCAGCCGCCGACGTTGACCGTGATCAGGGTGGTCCCGTCGAAAGGAACCTGCAGCGGTTGCAGGAAGGCTGGCAGGGGCGGGCCGGGCTCCGGGGGTTCCTCGGCGGTGACTCGCACCAGCGGCAGGTTGATGCCGCTGCCCAGCAGGGCACACAGCAACAGCAGCAGGCCGGAATCCGGTGACAGCCCCAGCTTGTCGAAGGCGACCACCAGCAGGTTGACCTGAATCAACAGGATCAAAATGCCGAAGGCGGCGATCAGTAACAGCAGGCGCAGGGGTGACGCCGGCATGTGAATGTTCTCCGTACCGTTCTGGCCGCGGCTCCGGTTCGTGCGCGGTTGCGACCGCCGCTGGCAGGCGCTGTTTTCCACCCCCGCGCAGTGCGCCGGCGCGGGGGATTATCCCTGGCCGGTATGCCCGGCCGTGTCAGTCCGGATTGAGGGCCGGCAGGCGGCTGCCGGAACCACGCAGGCGGCCGCGCAGGGGAGACAGCAGTCGTGGACGCAGCAACTGTTGCAGTTCGCGCTTCCATGCCGCGAAGTCCAGTGGCTTGCCGCCATAGAGCGCACTGTCCAGTCGGTGCGCCAGTGCACGCAGGCGTGCCGGCTCGGTCCGCGGGCGGGCCGAGATGAGGCGTTCCGCCACGCGGGTGAGCGGGGAATGCGCCGGGATCTCGAGGTGCTGGCAGATCCGGGACTTGAACTCGGCACACCAGGCCTCGGGGCTTTCCTCGGTGGCGAGGCAGCGAGTGCACATCCAGATCTTGACCGACTGCGGCATCAGCAGGGCGATGCCCATGCGCAGGCGACTCAACAGCCGGGTCGGTGCAATCCTGGCAGCGATATGGAAGATACCTGCAGCGGAGCGGCGCGCACCGGTACCCAGCAGCGTGCCGGCCCGGGCGAGCAGCGGCCGCGTACGGGGCCAGGCGCCCAGCAGGTAGCCGGCAATCAGGGCCAGCGCAATTGCCATGGGCGCCCAGAACAGGAGGGAGCGGGATTCCCCGCCATCGTTGCCTGCCCTCTGCGAGCTTGCATCAACCCGGCTGGATTCCAGGGGGGGCATTCCGGCCAGCCTGGCCTGGCCGCTGTCGACATCCCACCAGGCGACATTGATCTCCGGCAGGCGGATCCAGCCGTCCTTCAGGGGGATAAGGGTGTAGCTTTCCGTGCGACTGCCGGTGAGGTAACGTCCGTTGGGTGAAATACCGCTGGTCGTGGATGTGGAGTCCCGGTAGACACGGAACTGCGGGCTGTCAAGCTGATCCGCCAGCGACGGCAGCAGGTTGCCCTGCATACCCTGCGCCGAAAGTTTCAGCGTGAGGGTGACGGGCTGGCCGGCCTTCACAGGTCCATCCTGCTGCATGTTGGTATGCAGCCGCAGATCGTGCAACGGCAGCCAGGGCTGGACGGCGGGGTCCGACGGCTGCACCTGCAGGGTCAGCGGGGCAGCGGCTGCAATGCTGAACTTGCTACCCCGGGGCAGGTTTGCCTGCGGGCTGGCTGCGTAACTGCCGGTAAAGCGGATCGGTGGTACCACGACTTCACCGGCGCGCAACGGCATCAACCGGAAGTGGAAGGTATTGACGATCTGCGGTGCCCGGTTGTAGCCGTTGTTACGGGAGGTGGTCACAGGCCCGTCGATCAGCTCCAGTATTGCTCCCTCACTGCGAGGCAATTCGTGGTCCAGCACCGCGAGGTTGCCGTCACTGACCACCCGCACGGTAAAGATCAGGTTTTGCTGCTCGTAGACGGTGGTCTCGCTGAGTGCAGTCTCGATCACCGGCGTGGCGTCGGCGACGGCGTTGTTCACCGGTAATGCCGGGGTGTACCAGCCGGTCTCGGGCGCGGCGCCCATGTAGTAGCTGCCTGGCGGGAACGGTTGTGGTGGCTGGTATTGCGGAGCGGGAGTACTGGCTCCGAGATTACCCCAGGGTCGGTTGGTGGTGTAGCCATCGGGTGTGCGTGGCTTGCTGCTGCCCATGGAGAAACCGCCGGCGTGTGCCTGGACACTGATCAGGCCGGCCAGCAGGCAGGCGATGCCGGTGCGTACCGTATCGATCTTGTTCAAGTGAATGCCCCTCGTTTCATTTCATACCCGGTGCTGATTTCAGTACCGGCCGTGGCCTGGCTGCTTCACCAGGGTCGTGTCTCCATCAACTGGCTGCCCTGGCGTTGCAGTTCCTTTTGCTCTTCCAGCCGGAACTGGTTGCGTAACAGGTGTGCCGGGTCGCCTTCGATCTGCTCCAGCCACGTGTCCATCACCGTCATCGATATGCTGGTGCCCGGCAGACCGTCCTTGTCCGGCAGGCCGGGTTTCCCGGTTCCCTGATCCTGGCTGCCGGGCTTGTCCTTGAGCTGCTCGAGTTGCTCCAGGGCCTGGCTGGCAGCCACGTCCGCGGCGGAAATTTCCTTTTGCATGGTACCCGGGGCGCTGCTGGTCCCGGCTTGTGGCCGGTCACGGTTCTGCGCATCATCCGCGCTGTCACCCCGGTCCTGTGTGCCCGACTGTCCATCATTATTGTCTATGTCCAGATTAGCATCTCTTTGCTTCGGTTGTTCACCCGCCTTGTGGTTTTTTTTCTCCTTATCTTCCTCGGACCCGGATGCCTGGCCCTGTCGGTCGCCGTCGGATTCGCTGTTGTCC
>CAZMAK010000119.1:0-6333 GCA_964564245.1 uncultured Ectothiorhodospiraceae bacterium
ATGTAGCCGATGGTGTAGATGTGCACCATCAGCGAGACGAAACTCACCACGCTCATCATCAGGACGGTGAGCTTGTCGATCAGGAAGCCGACCTCGAAGTGAATGCCTTCCGACACCATCCAGGTGTATACCGTGCCGTTGTAGGGTTCGGCGGCACCGCTGACAAACTGTTTCAGGGCGTACAGTGACAGCGCACAGGACACGCCGACCCCCAGGATAGCGACCGTGTGTGCCGCGCTGCGGCCGATATAGCGACCGAACAGGCCGGCCACGACCGCCCCGAGCAACGGTGCAAGCGGAATGGCGAGATAGATCTGCTCCATCGTCATCGCATCAGCCCTTCAGTGTATCCAGGTCCTGGACATTGATGGTATGGCGGTTGCGGAACAGCACCACCAGGATGGCCAGGCCGATGGCCGACTCGGCCGCGGCCACGGTCAGGATAAAGAACACGAACACCTGGCCGGCGCTGTCGCCGAGGAAGTACGAGAAGGCGACGAAGTTCATGTTGACCGACAGCAACATCAGCTCGATGGCCATCAACAGGATGATGACGTTCTTGCGATTCAGGAAGATTCCGGCAACGCTCAGCGCAAACAGCACCGCACCCAGGACCAGGTAGTCTGACAGCCCGATCATCAGCGCTTCTCCCCGGCCTGCATACTGACCAGCCGCACGCGATCGGCACGCTTCACGATCACCTGCTGTGACGGATTCTGGTATTTCGTTTCCGGCCGCCTGCGCAGGGTCAGGGCGATGGCGGCGATGATCGCCACCAGCAGGATCACCGCAGCGATCTCGAACGGGTACACGTAGTCGGTGTACAGCACGCTGCCCAGCTCGCGAACGTTGCTGTACTCCGGCCCGTGCCGCGCCGGGATGGCGACCACGTCACTCCCGAAGTGCCTGGCGCCGACCAGCATGAACATCTCGGCGAAGATCAGCACGGCGACCGTGGCGCCGATCGGCAGGAATTTCACAAACCCTTCCCGCAGCGGCGAGGTATTGATATCCAGCATCATCACCACAAACAGGAACAGCACCATGACCGCGCCGACATAGACCAGCACCAGCACGATGGCAAGGAATTCCGCCTCCAGCAGCATCCACAGTCCGGCACAGGTGAAGAAGGCCAGCACCAGGTGCATGGCGGCATGTACCGGGTTGCGCACGGTGATCACGCGCCCGGCTGCGAACACCAGGATGGCTGAAAACACGTAAAAGACGATGCGTTCGATGTCCATGGCTAGCGATACCTCGCATCCTGTTGACGGTCGGCGGCGATCTGCGCCTCGTACTTGTCGCCGACGGCCAGCAGCATCTGCTTGGTCATGATGTTCTCGCCGCGGTTCTCGAAGCTGTACTCGAACAGGCGCGTTTCGACAATGGAGTCCACCGGGCAGGATTCCTCGCAGAAGCCGCAGTAGATGCACTTGAACAGGTCAATATCGTAGCGCGTGGTGCGCCGCGTGCCGTCCGCACGCTCCTCGGCCTCGATGGTGATTGCCAGCGCCGGGCAGACCGCCTCGCACAGCTTGCAGGCGATGCAGCGTTCCTCGCCGTTCGGATAGCGGCGCAGTGCATGCAGGCCGCGGAACCGGTTCGACTGCGGGGTCTTCTCCTCCGGGTACAGTACCGTGATCTTGCGCGAAAAGAAGTGCCCGCCGGTCACCCGCATGCCCTTGATCAGCTCCCAGAGGGCAAGACTTTTGAGGAAATTGGTGAAACCTTCCATTGTGCCGGCCTCTCAGTCGAACCACGGGCCGATGTGGAGCTGGACGGCCGCGCCTTCCAGTGCCAGCCACACGATGGTGATCGGGATGAACACCTTCCAGCCAAGCCGCATGATCTGGTCATAGCGGTAGCGCGGGAAGGTGGCACGGAACCAGAGGAACAGCAGCAGCATCAGCGACATCTTGGCAAACAGCCAGTGAATTCCGTTGCCTAATATGATTCCGGGCAATCCGGAAGACCCGAGAAACCGGTCCGTAAGCACTCCCTCAAAAGGCGACAGCCAGCCGCCAAGGAACATCAGCGAGGCCAGCGCCGCGATCAGGATCATGTTGGCGTATTCCGCCAGGAAGAAGACGGCAAATGCCATGCCGGAATATTCAACATGGAAACCCGCCACGATTTCCGACTCGCCTTCCGAGACGTCGAACGGTGCGCGGTTGGTCTCGGCCACACCGGAGATGAAATAGATCAGGAACAGCGGGAGCAGCGGCAGCCAGAACCAGTGCAGGACACTGCCCTGCTGGTGCTGCACGATGTCGACCAGGTTCAGACTGCCACCGGCGATCAGCACCCCGACCAGTGCAAAACCCATGGCGATTTCGTAGGACACGATCTGCGCGGCAGAGCGCATCGCGCCCAGAAAGGCATATTTCGAGTTCGACGCCCAGCCGGCAATGATCACGCCGTACACGCCGATCGAGGACAATGCCATCACGTACAGCAGGCTGGCATCGATGTTCGCCAGCACCAGTTTGCTGGTAAACGGCAACACCGCCCAGGCAGCCAGTGCCGGCGCAATCGACAGCATCGGTGCCAGCACGAACAGGAACCGGTTGGCATTGGTCGGGATGATGATTTCCTTCATCAGCAGCTTCAGCGCATCGGCAATCGGCTGCAGCCAGCCGCGCGGACCGACCCGGTTGGGTCCGATCCGGACCTGCATGTAACCGATGATCTTGCGCTCGGCAAAGGTCAGGTAGGCCACGCCCACCATCAGCGGGGCGACGATCACGACGATCTTGATCAGGTCATACACCACGGCGATCGACTTGATCTCGTCCCAGTAGCGGATCGCCAGCAGGATCACGCCGGACCAGAATACCGCTGCCGCCAGCAGGATGATCAGCCAGTGCATCTTGTAGGACTTGCGCAGTGCGATATCGGTCATGGGTTCCCTCTCACACCCGTTCCAGCGTCACCGGGCCGAAGGCCGCGCCCAGCTGTGCCGCGGCCGGGGTGCCGGACTGTATCCATGCACAACCCTCGGCGACCCGTTCGTCCAGGCAGACATCCATGACCATGCTGGCGCCCTGCTGTGCAACGGTGACCGTGTAGCCGTCGCGCACCCCGGTCCGTTCCGCCTGTGCGGGATGGATATGAACCAGTCCGGCCGCCAGGGCATCGGGGGTTTTCTGCAGGGCAGCGGCACGGCGCACCAGCGCATCCGTGGCATACATCGCCACCTCGCCGATGCGTTCCAGGCCAGCACGGGGCATTGCCGTGGTTACGGCGTCCACCGCCCGGGTGTTATCGAGTCTCACCGTCCCGACCTGCGTGTGCAGGGCATCGCGGATCTCCTCGCTGCCTTGCTGGGCAAAGCCGTCCAGCTCGAAGTGGTTGGCGAGCACGCGCAGCACCTTCCAGCCGGGGCGGCTCTCGCCCGGCGACGTGGCGACACCGCCGAAAGACTGCCAGCGCCCTTCCGCGCTGACGAAGGTACCGGAGGTTTCGGTAAACGGCCCGATCGGCAGCAGTACATTGGCCGCCGCCCTGGCTGCCTCACCGGCATACGCGCCCAGCGACACCACGAACTCCGCAGCGTTGACGGCGGCGCTGGCGACAGCCGGGTCGTAACAGTCCCGTTCCGGTTCCACGTTGAACAGTACGTAGGCCTTGCGCGGGTCCTGCAACATGGCCTGTGCATGCAGGCCGATTTCCGTTGCGGCCACGCCGTTCGGACCCCGGTGCGGCAATACACCGGCCAGCCACGCGCCGGTACCGTTGGCCCCTTCCGGCAACACGCCCAGCGTGGCGCCGCAGGCCTTTGCAATGACACCGGCCAGCGCCCTGAGCAGGGAAGATTGCGGATGCGAACCGGCCACGTTGCCCAGCAGCACGGTGGCGCGCCCGGCCGACTTCAAGGCCGCCGCCATGGCCTGCTGTCCGGCATCCGGACTGGCCCCGGCAATCAGCTGCCGTACGGCGTCGGTACCCTGCTGACCGGCATCCGGGAAGCAGGCCGCGATCCCGGCCAGTACACCCGCCATACCGGACGGTGGCACGATGGCCCTGGCATGCAACGGGTACTGCAGCTCGAAATCCACCGGGTTCACACACATGATCCGTGCACCCTGGAGCGCGGCCTTGCGCAGCCGGTGCCCGGCGATCGGCTGTTCCTTGCGCGGGTTGGAGCCGATCAGCAGCGCGGCATCGACCTGTTCGAGCTCCGCCAGCGTCTGGCCCAGCGTCGGGCATAACGGTGCGCTTGCCTGATCGGCGAAATCGGACTGGCGCAGCCGATGATCGATATTGTGCACACCGATACCACGCGCCAGCGCCTGCAGCAGGGACATTTCTTCCAGGGTCGACACGGGCGAAACCAGCACACCGACCTGTTCGGGACCGTGGTTGCGGAGCACGTGGTTCAGGCCGTCCACCGCCGCCTGCAGTGCACTCTCCCAGTCGGTGGCCTGCCATTCCCCGTCGATCTTCACCATCGGTGCGGTCAGCCGGTCCTCCGCGTACAGACCTTCGTAGCTGAAGCGGTCACGGTCGGACAGCCAGACCTCGTTGATATCCTCGTTCTCGCGTGGCACCACGCGCATCGCGCGACCGCGCCGGGTATGCACATGGATGTTCGAGCCGACACAGTCATGCGGTGCGACCGTGGCATGCTGTTGCAGCTCCCAGGCACGGGCCTTGAAGCGGAACGGGCGCGAGGTCAGCGCACCGACCGGGCAGACATCGATGATGTTGCCGGACAGTTCGGATTCCAGCGAGGTTCCGATATAGGTGCCGATCTCCATGTGCTCGCCACGGCCGATCGCACCCAGTTCCATCCTGCCGGCGACTTCGCGCAGCATACGGATGCAGCGTGTACAGTGGATGCAGCGGGTCATGTCGGTCGCAATCAGCGGACCGATATACTCGTCACGCACCACACGCTTGCGTTCGGCAAAGCGCGAAATGTCCCGGCCGTAACCGAGCGCCAGGTCCTGCAGCTCGCATTCGCCGCCCTGGTCGCAGATCGGGCAGTCCAGCGGGTGATTGATGAGCAGGAATTCCATCACGGCCTTCTGCGCGCCGGTGGCGATCTTCGAGTGCGTGAATACCTTCATCCCCTCGGCAACGGGGGTGGCGCAGGCCGGCAGCGGCTTGGGCACCTTCTCGACCTCGACCATGCACATCCGGCAGTTGGCCGCGACCGACAGTTTTTTGTGATAGCAGAAGCGCGGGATGGAGATACCGGCGGTGTCCGCCACCTCGATGATCATCGCGCCCTTGCGGGCCTGCAGCGGCCGGCCATCGATCTCGATGTTGACCACCTCTTCCGGCGGCAGTTCGGGGCGCGCGCTCATGCGGCCTCCCCGGCCGAAGCCGTGCCACCGGCCAGGCAGCGCCGGTGCGTGATGTGATACTCGAATTCCGCGCGGAAATGCCGCAGGAATCCCTGTACCGGCCAGGCCGCCGCCTCGCCGAAGGCGCAGATGGTCTTGCCGGCGATCTGGTCGGCCGCACTCAGCAGCAGGTCCAGGTCCTCCGGGCGTCCCTGGCCTTCCTCGATGCGCTGGATAATGCGATACATCCAGCCGGTGCCCTCGCGGCACGGCGTGCATTGCCCGCAGGATTCCGCGTAATAGAAGCGCGAGATCCGCATTGCCGCCTGCACCATGCAGGTGGAATCATCCATCACGATAACGGCACCGGAACCCAGTGCGGAACCCGCCCTGGCCAGCGAGTCATAGTCCATGTCGCATTCCATGATGATGTCGGCGGGCAGTACCGGCATCGAGGAACCGCCCGGGATCACCGCCTTGAGCCGCTGCCCGTCACGCACGCCACCGGCCATCTCCAGCAGCTCACGGAACGGCGTGCCCATCGGCACCTCGAAATTGCCCGGATTGTTGACGTGCCCACTGACCGAAAAGATCTTCAAGCCACCATTGTTCGGCCGGCCGAGGTTCATGAACCACTCGCCGCCGTTGCGCAGAATGGCAGGCACCGAGGCCAGCGTCTCGGTGTTGTTGATCGTGGTCGGCTTGCCGTACAGGCCGAAGTTGGCGGGAAACGGCGGCTTGAAGCGCGGCTGGCCCTTCTTGCCTTCCAGTGACTCCAGCAGCGCGGTCTCCTCGCCACAGATATAGGCGCCTGCGCCGAGGTGACTGTAACAGTCGAAGTCCACCCCGGAGCCGAGGATGTCGCGCCCCAGCAGTCCGGCCGCGTAGGCCTCTTTCAGCGCCTGCTCGAAGCGTTCGAAGGGTTCATGGTGAAATTCGCCACGCATGTAGTTGTAGCCGACGGTGGCACCCATCGCGTAGCCGGCGATGGCCATGCCCTCGATCAGGGCGTGCGGGTTGAAGCGCAGGATGTCACGGTCCT
>CAZMAK010000120.1:0-6332 GCA_964564245.1 uncultured Ectothiorhodospiraceae bacterium
CTTCCTGTCACAGCCGTTCTTCGTGGCCGAGACCTTCACCGGTACGCCGGGCAAGTACGTGTCACTCAAGGAAACCATCGCCGGCTTCAAGGGTATCGTCAACGGCGACTATGACAGCCTGCCTGAGCAGGCCTTCTATATGGTCGGCAACATCGACGAAGCGGTCGAGAAGGCAAAGTCCCTGTAAGAGTCCGAGACTATGGCAATGACACTGCATGTCGATATCGTCAGTGCCGAGGCGGAGATCTTCTCCGGCACGGCCACGATGGTATTCGCGCCCGCCGAAATGGGCGAAGTCGGTATCACGCCGCGCCACGCCCCGCTGCTGACCCGGCTCAGGCCCGGCGAGGTACGGGTGCAGACCCAGTCCGGCCAGGAGGAGATGTTCTACGTGTCCGGCGGTATGCTGGAAGTGCAGCCGCACGTGGTCACCATACTGGCCGACACGGCGATCCGCGCCCACGACCTCGACGAGGCCCAGGCGCTGGAGGCCAAGGAACGCGCCGAAAAGATGCTGGCCGACAAGGGTGCAGACATCGATTACGCCAGGGCGCAGGCGGAGCTGGCGGAGTCGATCGCCCAGCTTGCCGCCATCCGCAAGCTGCGTGAAAAACGCTGATGGCGGAACAGTTCGTCAGCGAGAACAAGGTGGTCTCGTTCACCTACTCCATCGTCGATGATACCGGCGCGGTCATTGAGCAGTCCGACCTGCCGATCAGCTATGTGCACGGTGGCAGGCATGACCTGTTTGAAAAGGTCGAGCAGGAACTCGATGGCAGCGTGGTCGGTGATACCGTTGCCGTGGAACTGACGCCCGAGGAAGGTTTCGGTGAACATGATCCGGACCTGACCTATACCGATGACCTGGAAAATGTCCCTCCGGAATTCCGGCGTGTCGGGGCGGAGGTCGAGATGATGAACGACCAGGGCGACACCCGCAAATTCATCGTTACCCGGATCAGGGACGGCAAACTGACCGTCGACGGCAATCATCCGATGGCCGGCAAGACCATCGTGTTTCATATCCGGGTCACCGGTATCCGTGACGCCACCGAGGAAGAAATCGCCAACGGTGTCGAACCGATGCTGATGCCGGTACTGCACTGACCCTGCCGGCCGCTACCGGTCTGCGCGCCGCTTTACCGTGTTATGATCGGGTGCGTTCCAGCTTTTCCCCTGCAGGTCGATAATGGCAGGCATGCAACGGTGATAACGGACCTCCCATGAATCTCAGTATCGTCATCCTGGCCGCCGGTCAGGGTACCCGCATGCGCTCCGGTCTGCCGAAGGTGCTGCATCCGCTGGGTGGACGACCACTGCTGGCGCATGTCATCGAACGTGCGCGGGAACTCGGGGCCGGTGCCATTCACGTGGTGATCGGGCACGGCGCGGAGCAGGTGCGCGCTGCGTTTCCGGACGCCGGCGTGAACTGGGTGCTGCAGGCCGAACAGCTCGGTACCGGGCACGCCGTCGCGCAGGCCATGCCGGCGATCCCGGACGATCACGTGGTGCTGGTGATGTACGGCGACGTGCCACTGATCCGCAAGGCCACTCTGGATCCACTGTGCGTCACGGCGGAACAGGGTTTCGTCGGCCTGCTGACCGCCGAGCTGCCGGATCCGACCGGCTACGGGCGCATCCTGCATCATGCCGACGGCAGTATCAGCGGTATCGTCGAACAGAAAGACGCCGGCGAGAGTGAACGCAGGATACAGGAGATCAATACCGGGTTTGTCGCCGCACCGGCCGCTGCGTTGCGCCGCTGGCTGGACACGCTCGATAACCGTAATGCGCAGGGTGAATACTACCTGACCGACATTGTGTCGAGTGCGGTGTGTGACGGTACCGGTGTGCGTGGCATCCGTGCGACGGCGATCGAGGAGGTGCTGGGCATCAACGATCGCGAGCAGCTGGCGATGCAGGAGCGTTGCCTGCAGCGGCGTGCGGCGGTCGACTGCATGCGTGCCGGCGTGACACTGATCGATCCGGATCGTTTCGACCTGCGCGGGACCCTGAGCGCCGGCGAGGACGTCATCATCGATATCAATGCGGTGCTGGAGGGTGAAGTCCGTCTCGGCCACCGCGTCAGTATCGGCCCGGGCGTGATACTGAGGAACGTGCACGTCGGAGACGATGTCACCATCCTGTCCCACTGTGTCATCGAGGACGCGGAAATCGGCAGCGGTGCCCGAATCGGGCCCTTTGCACGCGTGCGTCCGGAAACCCGGCTGGCCGATCACACCCACATCGGCAACTTTGTCGAGATCAAGAAATCGGATATCGGTACGGGCTCCAAGATCAATCACCTCAGCTACGTGGGCGATACCACCGTCGGATGCAACGTGAATATCGGTGCCGGTACCATCACCTGCAATTACGACGGTGCCAGCAAACACCGCACCCGCATCGGCAACGACGTGTTCATCGGTTCCGATACCCAGCTGGTCGCGCCGGTTACGATCGAGGACGGTGCGACCATCGGTGCCGGATCGACCATCACGCATGATGCACCGGCCGGCGAGCTGACACTGAGCCGTGCCGAGCAGAAGACCCGCCGGGGCTGGAAACGCCCGGGCAGGAAAACCTGACGAGCCGGGAATCGCGGTATGTGCGGAATAGTCGGTGCAGCAGCGTCTGAAGACAGCAACGTGATTCCGTTGCTGCTCGACGGGCTGCGGCGACTGGAATATCGCGGCTACGACTCCGCCGGCGTCGCCGTGCAGAGCGATCACCAGCTGCTGGAACGGGTACGCAAGGTCGGCAAGGTCGCCGAGCTGTCCCGTGCGCTGGAGTCCAGCCCGATCAGCGGCCGTACCGGCATCGCGCACACGCGCTGGGCCACGCACGGGGCACCCAGTGAGCAGAATGCCCACCCGCACATCTGCCACGAACGCGTGGCGGTGGTGCATAACGGCATCATCGAGAATCACGATCAGCTGCGTGCCCGGCAACGCGAGGCCGGCTACCGGTTTACCTCGCAGACCGACACCGAGGTGATCGTGCACCAGATCGATCACTACCTGGACACGGGCAAGGACCTGCTGGCTGCCGTGCAGGCAACGGTCGCCGACCTGGACGGCGCATTTGCGCTGGGCGTGATCAGCCGCGACGAGCCGGGCCGGCTCGTCGCCGCACGGCGCGGCAGTCCGCTGGTGATCGGTATTGCCGGGCGGGCGCGCCTGATCGCTTCCGATGCGGCGGCGCTGATTTCCGAAACCAGCGACTTCATCTTCCTGGAAGACGGCGACGTGGCGGACATCGGGCACGACCACGTGACGATCTACGACAATGATGGACGGGCGGTCCAGCGCAGCGTGAAGAAATCCCTGCTGCGGCTGGGTGCCACGGAGAAGGGCGAGTACCCGCATTACATGCTCAAGGAAATCTACGAGCAGCCGCGTGCCATTGCCGACACCCTGGAAGGCCGCATCGCCGGCAATCGCGTGATGGAGGCGGCGTTCGGTACCCGCGCGTCGGAAATCCTCGACCAGGTCAGGGGCGTGCACATCATCGCCTGTGGTACCAGTTATCATGCGGGCATGGTCGGCCGCTACTGGCTGGAATCGCTGGCCGGCGTCCCCTGCAGCGTCGAGGTGGCCAGCGAGTTTCGCTACCGCCACCCCGTGGTGCGCAACAACTCCCTGATCGTCACGTTGTCACAGTCCGGCGAGACCGCCGACACCCTGGCCGGCCTGCGAGAGGCGCGCCGGCTGGGATTCGGCCACTCGCTGTCCATCTGCAACGCCCCCGAAAGCTCACTGGTACGCGAGTCCGACCTGGTGCTGATGACACATGCCGGGCCGGAGATCGGTGTGGCGTCGACCAAGGCCTTTACCACGCAGCTGGTCGCCATGCTGCTGCTCACCATCGTGCTGGGCCGGCGCAACGGCATGAGCGCCGACACCGAGGCACGCCTGGTCAATGAGCTGCGCAGCGTGCCGGGCAAGGTGGAACACGCGTTGCAACTGAACGAGGAAATCCGCACGCTGGCCAATGCCCACCTGGGTAACAAGCACAATGCCCTGTTCCTGGGGCGCGGCGCGCAATTCCCGGTCGCGATGGAAGGTGCGCTGAAACTGAAGGAAATCTCCTACATCCACGCCGAGGCCTACCCGGCCGGTGAGCTCAAGCACGGACCGCTGGCACTGGTGGACGCCACCATGCCGGTGGTGGTGGTGGCGCCCAATAACGACCTGCTGGATAAACTGAAATCCAACCTGCAGGAAGTCCGCGCACGCGGCGGCGAACTGATCGTGTTTGCCGATACCGACGTGGGCATCCACAACGAACCCGGTGTCATCGTGCTGCCGGTCGCCCCGACGGAAGACAGCATCGCGCCGATCATCTTTACCGTTCCCCTGCAGTTGCTCGCCTACCACGTGGCGGTCTTCAAGGGCACGGACATCGACCAGCCGCGCAACCTCGCCAAGTCCGTCACGGTCGAGTAGCACCCGTCACAATATGCCCCATGGGCGCCAGTGCGGTGTTGTGGACCCGGTTCCGGTAAAACCCTTTTTGGTCTAAGTTATTGAAAATAATGATTTAGGCGTGCTTTTGCTACACGCTTCTGGTAATATGTGGGGCTTTATCAGGCTGCTGTTCCCGCCGCCGGGCGGGCCAGAAGGAGTAGCAAATTGGATATGGATTCAATGTTTTACTGTATTCCGCAACAGGCTTACCTGAGTGTATCCACCTGCAAGAACCTGCGTGAGCGTCCGGTGGGCAAGGCCCCGGCCGGTGCACCGCCCAAGCTGATTGCCTGCGAGAAGTGCACCATGCACCCGCTGGTGGACATGGCGGCCATTCCCATGGTCTCGCTCGATGCCTACCTGAGCGGTTCCAAGCCCAGGACAGTCAATCTTAATTCTCCGAAAAACAAGAAGTTACTGGCCGAAGTCGCCTGAACTGGCAGAAATCAATACGAGTGGTCTTCCCACTTGTCGCCGCGGCGACGGGTCTTGGGTGAACGTCGCTCGGGGCGCTCCTTGTCGAACCGTATCTCGTTGCGGCGGTCCTCGTTTTTGCGTCGGGTCGTGCCGCCACGACGGTGCTTCAGGCCACTGTAATGGCAGGTGCATTTCGCTGCGTCGCAACCGGGCAGCGGCAGTTCCGGCGCGTCCGCAAAGGTGAATTGCCGGTTCATCATCCGGCGGGACTCCACGCATCCGGGCCGGCTGATGCTGACCCCCCAGAACATGCCGTTACCCTGCAGTTTCTGCAGGGTCGCCAGGGTATTTGCCCCCTCACCGGTTGACGATTGTACGGTTCTGGCGACGCGTTTCGGTTTTTGCTGGCGGGGCCACATCCAGACCATACCGACCAGAACCACGACGATGAGCAGGATCATGAACTCGGACATAGGGACCTCGTACAGGGAAAGTGGGCCGGATCGGCTACATCCGTCCGGCGCGGCGCAGTGGATGGCAGACAGGCAGGCCACGGCGGCAGGCCGGGCAATGCCCGGAAGGGTGCGCAGGCCTGGCGGGCGGGTTCCCTCATGGGATGACATTCCTGTCCTGTTGCCGGTATCTACCCTGTATCGGAAGTTCTCCGCCAAATCTGAGGGGCATTCGCAACCTGGACTGAATCCGGCCGTCCGATATTGCTAGAATGGCCGGCCATGGATGTGTCGCGCATCATCGAATCCCTGAACGAGGCACAACGGACGGCCGTCTGTGCCCCGGCCGCCCCCCTGCTGGTACTGGCCGGGGCCGGCAGTGGCAAGACCCGGGTACTGGTGCATCGCATTGCCTGGCTGGTGGACGTGGAGGGGCTGTCGCCGTACTCGATCCTGGCCGTGACCTTCACCAACAAGGCCGCCGGCGAGATGCGCAGCCGGATCGAACCGATGATCCAGGCGCCCGCGACCGGTATGTGGGTGGGCACCTTTCACGGCATCGCCCATCGCCTGCTGCGCAGTCACTGGCAGGAAGCCGGGCTGCCCCAGGGTTTCCAGATCCTCGACTCCCAGGACCAGCTGCGCCTGGTCCGGCGCGTCCTCAGGTCCATGGACCTGGACGAGGCCAGGTGGCCGCCGAAGCAGCTGCAGTGGTTCATCAACGGCAACAAGGACGAGGGGCGCCGGCCGCAACACCTCGAACATCGCAACGATCCCTACCTGAAGCGCCAGATCGAAATCTACCAGGCCTACGAGGACCTGTGCCGGCGCAACGGCGTGATCGACTTTGCCGAGCTCCTGTTACGTTCGCATGAACTGTGGCTGAAGTACCCGGCGCTGCTGGACCACTATCGTCAACGTTTCCATCACATCCTGGTCGACGAGTTTCAGGACACCAACGCCATCCAGAACGCCTGGCAGCGCATGCTGGCAG
>CAZMAK010000121.1:0-6286 GCA_964564245.1 uncultured Ectothiorhodospiraceae bacterium
GCCCCATGATACGCGCCAGCTGCCGGGTCACCTCGGTCTTGCCGACGCCGGTCGGGCCGGCAAACAGGAACGAACCGATCGGGCGGGTTTCCGTGCCCAGGCCGGAGCGTGACATCTTGATCGAGGTGGCCAGCGTTTCGATGGCGAGATCCTGGCCGTACACCACCATCTTCAGGTCGCGTTCCAGGTTGCGCAGGGTTTCCTTGTCGGAAACCGACACGGATTTTTCCGGTATGCGCGCCATCAGGGCAATGACGTGTTCGATTTCATTGACGCCGATCGTCTTCTTGCGCCGTGACGGGGGGCGCAGGCGCTGCGAGGCGCCCGCCTCGTCGATGACGTCCACGGCCTTGTCCGGCAGGTGGCGGTCGTTGATGTAGCGGTCCGCGAGTTCCGCGGCACAGCGCAGGGCGCTCATGGAGTACCTGACCTTGTGATGTTCCTCGAACCGGGATTTCAGGCCCTTCAGGATGGTGACGGTCTCTTCCACGCTCGGCTCCGTGATATCCACCTTCTGGAAGCGGCGTGTCAGCGCGTGATCCTTTTCAAAGATACCGCGGTATTCCTGGTAGGTGGTGGAACCGATACACTTGAGTTCGCCCGAGGCCAGCATCGGCTTCATCAGGTTGGATGCGTCCATGACACCGCCGGATGCCGCGCCGGCACCGATCATGGTATGGATTTCATCGATGAACAGGATCGCCCCGGATTCCTTGCGCAACTGGGCAAGCACCGCCTTGAAACGCTTTTCGAAGTCACCGCGGTACTTCGTGCCGGCAACCAGTGAACCCAGGTCCAGCGAATAGATCGTGCTGTTCAGCAGCACATCCGGGACGTCGCCTTCCACGATCATGCGCGCCAGGCCTTCGGCCAGTGCGGTCTTGCCCACCCCGGCCTCACCGACGAACAGCGGATTGTTCTTGCGCCGGCGGCACAGGATCTGGATGGTGCGCTGGATTTCCTTCTGGCGCCCGATCAGCGGGTCGATACGGCCCTGTGCGGCCAGTTCATTGAGATTGACGGCGAACGATTCCAGCGGCTGCTTCGCGCTCGATTCGGCGGCATCCGCCTCGCCGGATCCGCCAAGATTCTCTTCCGGCGTGTCATTGACCTTGGAAATGCCGTGCGAAATATAGTTGATCACGTCCAGCCGGGTGATATCCAGCTTGTTCAGAAAGTAGACGGCCTGGGATTCCTGTTCGCTGAAGATGGCCACCAGCACGTTGGCACCGGTGACCTCGTTCTTGTTGGAGGACTGTACATGAAACACGGCACGCTGCAGGACGCGCTGGAAGCCCAGCGTCGGCTGGGTTTCGCGGCTGTCGCCGGGTGCCAGTTTGGGGGTGGTTTCTTCGAGAAACGTGCCGACATCCTGCCGCAGCTGGTCCAGGTTGCCGCCGCAGGCACGCAACACCTCGGCCGCGGAAGGATTACTCAGCAGGGCATAGAGCAGGTGTTCCACGGTCATGAACTCGTGGTTCTTTTCACGCGCTTCCTTGAAGGCCAGGTTCAACGTGAATTCCAGTTCCTTGCTCAACATGTCAGCACCTCTCGTTGAACGGCCAACTATACCGCTTCCATACTGCACATCAGGGGATGCTGGTGGCGCTGTGCATATTCGCAAACCTGCGCAACCTTGGTCTCGGCGATTTCGTAGGTATAGATCCCGCAAACACCCTTGCCGTGACTGTGCACCTGCAGCATGATCCTCGTCGCCTTTTCGCGATCCATCCCGAACAGTTTCTCCAGCAAGGTCACGACAAACTCCATCGGAGTGTAGTCATCGTTGAGAAGAAACACCTTGTACATCGACGGTTCCTTCAGCCTGGGCTTCGCTTCCTCAATCGCCAGGCCTTCGTCGCCCCGATGTTCCTGATTACCGCTCATGGTTGTCTGTCCTGTCCGCCGGTTGCGGAACTGTCTGTGTTGCAGGACATTTTACCACTCATTTCATCAACATACATATCCACTGCGATTTACACGTGGCCGGTTCCGTCTGCAGCGGCCGTGAACATGTTCTGTGGGGGAATGATCGGCAAAACCGCTACGAACTTGAAATGACACAGGTTTGCACATACCGGCGCCGGCGTGCGCGGTATTACGTCGCGGCGGGAAGCCAGGACATGAAAAAGCCCCTGCCTGGGCAGGGGCTTCGGGTACAACAGGTACCTGTCTGCGGTGAGACAGGAAATACCGGACTACAGTTCGCCGCCGGCAGCCTGGATCAGGGCTTCCTCGATGGCACCCGGTGCACACATGATGCTCATGAAGGTTGCGCCGGTATCGCTGGCGACCATCGGCAGGTGCGGCCAGTTGATGGCAATGCGGAAGCGTGCGAACAGGGCGTAGGCGGTACCGTCCTTGACGACGATTTCGTACGGCAGGTGCGCGGTATGGCGCGGGGTGGACCTGTCGATGCGGCTCATGATGTACGCATCGCTACTGCAGTCATCCTTGTCCTTGCCCTTCAGCGCGACACCGAACACGGTCTCGTCCTTGCCCGGAATGTCGATCCGGTAGACCTTGGAAGTGGCACCCTTGTGGGCGGCCAGTGCCGCTTCCACGGCCTTGTCGGCCTCTTCCTGGCTGTCATACTCGGCCAGGGTGCTGGGGTCGGTGAAGTACTCCATCATGACCGTGTAGTGGTAATCACGCAGGTCCTTGGCGGTCAGGTTCTTCTCGGAACCGAAGTCCTCCTTGGCACCCAGCACGGCCTCGATCTTGGCGCGGATGTCGGATCCGTCACCTTCCATGCGATAGGCGGCGAAGGTGTACTTCGGATTGGTGTAGGACACCTCGGTGGAGTCTCCGTTCTTGGTTACGGAGACCCGGATCATGGCGCCGTAGGCACCGAAGTCCGACTTCGCGGCGTCCGCCTTGAGGGCATCGTTGGTGACTATGATGACATCAGCGCCATCGTACGGAGCGTATTCCCCGACAATCTGGAAACCCCCGGCGGTCAGCTTGGACTTGACCTCCTTCGCCACTGTGGGGACGTCACCGCTGGAAGTGCCGGCGAGCACGAACGGCATGAGAATCTCGTCAGCGAGGGCGTAGCCTGCTGAAAAAATCATGATGAATCCTGCAACCAGTGTTTTTCTTAGCAAGCCAGTCATTACTGTTCCTCCGGAGCGCTTTTGTGAAAAAAGTTTGTATTTGTTTGTCGTTACAAGGGAGCTGTGAGATATTGCCTCAGCAAGACGCGATAACTCCGCCCCCTGAATCGAGCCGAAAGTATAGGGGAATGTTTGTTACAGTGCGAGCGTCAAATACATAACATTCTCACACGCTTATGGGCAGTCCGCACGGAACCGGTTTGCCTTTTGCACTGTTGGAATAAGTCATTGAAAATCATTGCATGATCTGGAAACCGCACGTGACCGTAGCCGCCGTTGTCGAGAAAGACGGACGGTTCCTGCTGGTCCAGGAACGCATAGACGGGCAATCCGTGCTCAACCAGCCGGCCGGCCATCTCGAGGACAACGAAAGCCTGCTGGACGCGGTCGTCCGGGAAACCCTCGAGGAAACCGCCTGGCAGTTCGCCCCTGAGTACATCACCGGCATCTACCGCTGGCGCGAACCGGTCTCCCGGAGTACCTACCTGCGGGTCTGTTTCACCGGTGCCCTGCTCGGCCATGACCCGGCGGCGACACTGGATCACGGTATCGAGCAGGCCCTCTGGCTGCCGCGCGAGGCACTGGACGGCCCGCCGCACCCGCTGCGCAGTCCGCTGGTATTGCGCTGCATCGATGACTACCTGGCCGCTGCACGCTACCCGCTACACCTGCTGGGCGATATCGGGTAAACCCCTGCGGGTGCGCGAGGGTGTGATGCATGAGTGACGTCGTGGTGGGCCTGTCCGGTGGCGTCGACTCCGCGGTGGCCGCCCTGATGCTGCTTGAGCAGGGGCACTCGGTGTGCGCGGTGTTCATGAAAAACTGGGACGAGGATGATGCGGAAGGATATTGCCCGGCACAGCAGGATCTCGAGGACGCCCGGGCCATCGCGGCCCGACTGGAAATTGCACTGCGTACCGTCAGTTTTTCCGCCGAGTACTGGGACCGGGTATTCGAGTGCTTTCTGGCCGAGTGCGCCGCGGGAAGAACCCCCAGCCCGGATATCGTCTGCAACCGCGAGATCAAGTTCCGCGCGTTCCTGGAATACGCCGACGGCCTCGGTGCGGAGTACATCGCAACCGGTCACTACGCGCGCATCGACCGGCAGTCCGGCATACGCCTGCTGCGTGGGGTCGACCCTGCCAAGGACCAGACCTATTTCCTGCATACCCTGGACCGGTCCCAGCTGGCGCGCAGCCTGTTCCCGCTGGGCGGGCTGTACAAGCACGAAGTGCGCCGGATCGCCAGGAAATCCGGTTTTGCCAATCATGACAAGAAGGACAGTACCGGTATCTGTTTCATCGGCGAGCGCCGCTTCAGCGCGTTCCTGGCCCGCTACCTGGTGAAACGACCCGGTCCGATCTGCACCCTGGACGGGACCGCCGTGGGCACGCATGACGGCGTGGCGTTCTACACCATCGGCCAGCGCCAGGGTCTCGGGATCGGCGGGCGCAGGGACTCCGGCGCCGAGGCCTGGTACGTGGCGCGCAAGGACGTCGAACGTAACATCCTGTACGTGGTGCAGGGCGGCAACCATCCGGCACTGTATTCCCCTGCCCTGCATGCCGCCCGCCTGCACTGGATCGCGGGCAGCCCGCCGCAGGAACCGCTGCACTGCCGCGCACGCATCCGTCACCAGCAGGAATTGCAGGACTGTGTACTGATCCCGGAAGCGGACGGGATGTGTACGGTGGATTTCGAGCGTCCGCAACGCGCGGTCGCGCCCGGGCAATCGGTGGTGTTTTACCGGGCGCAGGAATGCCTCGGTGGCGCGGTCATCGGGCAGGCCCTCCGGCAGCAATGACCTCCGGCACCAATCATACCCTGCGTGCACGGACCATCGCGCTGGCCGGACTGTTCCAGGCGGTACAGCTGGTGCAGGACACCGCCCGGGGCAGAATCCGCGATCGCGCAGCGACCCGTGCCAGCATTCACAGTATCCTTGCCACCGATGCGGCCTCCGTGGATATGGTGTATGGCGGGCTGTCCGGGCTGTGTGCCGGGCTGGAGGTGCTGACCCGCCAGCTGGGTTATGCACGGACCGGCCGCGACCTGGAAGTGACCGGTCATGTCATAACCCTGCTCCACCTGGAACGCCAGCTGGCGCGCAACCGCATCATGATGGAGCAAATGGCATCCGGCATCCGGGAGGCGCAACGGCTGGCCGGTACCGACAGCGAGCCGGGACCGGGCGTGCTGGCTGCGCTGGCCGCACTCTATCAGCAGACGATCAGTACGCTCACCCCGCGTGTCATGGTACATGGCGAGCCGTCGATCCTGTCCGGCGATGAGACCAGGCAGATGGTCCGGACCCTGTTGCTGGCCGGCATTCGCGCGGCCGTGCTCTGGCGCCAGTGCGGCGGCAGCCGCTGGCGGCTGATGTTCGGTCGCAGGGGTACGCTCCAGTGCGCACACACGCTGCTGCAGGAAGCTCGGCAATCCCCCGGCTAGCGCCGCACATCCGGGATCCGTGTATAATTGCCGCCCTTGTCCGGGCCCGGCTTGTTGCGTCTGTTTGTACCAGTTTGCAGGAGAATCCATGATTAACAGCTTCAACACCCTTGACACTCTGGTGGTCGGGGACCACTCCTATGAAATCTTCAGTCTGCGCAAACTGCCGGCGCAGCAACTGGCGCGCCTGCCGTTCTCGCTGAAGATCCTGCTCGAAAACCTGTTGCGCTTCGAGGACGGACGCACGGTCACCCGCAGTGATATCGAGGCGCTGCTGAGCTGGAACCCGCAGGCCGAGCCGGATACCGAGATTGCATTCCGGCCGGCGCGGGTGCTGATGCAGGATTTCACCGGTGTCCCGGCGGTCGTCGACCTCGCCGCCATGCGGGATGCCATGACGGCGCTGGGCGGCGACCCGGACCGCATCAATCCGCTGCAGCCGGCGGAACTCGTCATCGATCACTCGGTTCAGGTCGACAGCTTCGGCTCGGCCGGCGCGATGGATATCAACAGCCGGCTGGAGTACCAGCGCAACCTGGAACGCTACAGCTTTCTGAAATGGGGCCAGAAGGCCTTCGATAACTTCAGGGTGGTGCCGCCCGATACCGGCATTGTCCACCAGGTCAACCTGGAATACCTGGCGCGCGTGGTGTTCGAGAAAGAACAGGACGGGATCACCCGGGCCTATCCGGACACGCTGGTCGGCACTGATTCGCACA
>CAZMAK010000122.1:0-6184 GCA_964564245.1 uncultured Ectothiorhodospiraceae bacterium
GGATCAGGCAGGTGCCATTCCTCCAACGGGTAGCTTTATTGTATTGCCGGATCAGGGTTACACTGCCGGTAACCTGAATAACAGGCGGTTCCTGTCTTGAGAGGATAGTGCAATGGATGTAATGGAGCGAATCGACAGTACGGTCAAGAGCAACCCGGTGGTGATTTTCATGAAGGGATCCCCGCAACTGCCGCAGTGCGGCTATTCCAGTCGCGCCGCGCAGGCACTGACGGCCTGTGGCGAGGAGTTTGCCCACGTCAACGTGCTGGCTGACCCGGAGGTATTCCAGAACCTGCCGCGCTATGCCAACTGGCCGACCTTCCCGCAGATCTACATCAACGGCGAACTGGTCGGTGGCTGTGACATCACGCTGGAGCTCTACCAGAAGGGCGAGTTGCAGAAGATGGTGAAGGAGGCGGTGGCCGGCGCCGGCGCCTGAGACACGGGATAAACGGGTCGTACAGCGCGACCCGTTATCTTGCGGATATGGCCCGGGGCTAGTTGGCTTCGAGCTTCAGCAGTTCCTCGATGATATCCATCATCAGCTTCTGACCCTTGCCGGACATTTTCTCGGTCAGCTTGTCGGTGTCCCGTTCACCTTCCACCATCGGGCGCAGCCGCCCGGCCAGGATTCCCATGTCGCCACCGGCGGCCAGCATCTGCTGGGCGATGTTGCCGATGATCTGCAGGGCCTGCAGGTTGCCTCCCCGGGAGGCATGGATCAGGCCGGCAATGCCCGGAGCGGCCATGCCGGAATCGATATCGGTCTGCAGCGAGGGCAGTGTGGACGGGTCCTGCAGCCCTTTCAGGATTGCATCCACGATGGTCCGGTCCTCGTCGTCCAGCCCCAGTAGCACGCTTTCGTCGCGTTTACCGTTCATGATGTCGCGAATGGCGGCGACCAGTTGAGTCCAGTCGTTGGACTCGGCCTGCTGCAGCACCTGTTCCAGGTCGGGCACCGAGCCCGGGTTGCCGCAATGCATCACGATGCGGTGAATCAGGCCGGAATGGGTGATCAGGATCTGTTGTTGTATGTCGGGCAGTTCAGTCATGTTGAATTACCTTTCCAGTGCGGCTGGCGCGCCGGACCCTGCGTGATACAGGTTGAGTTCGTGCCAGCGGTTGATGATCGAGCAGAACAGATCGGCCGTCCGCTCGGTATCATAAATGGCTGAATGGGCCTTGTCGTTATCCCAGGCAAGGCCGGCGGCCTCCACCGCGCGCGCCAGTACCGTCTGGCCGTAGGCCATGCCGGCCAGCGGCACGGTGTCGAAGGTGCTGAACGGGTGGAACGGGTTGCGCTTGATCCCGGTGCGCGTGGCCGCGGCGTTCAGGAACGACAGATCGAAGGCGGCATTGTGCCCGACCAGTACGGCCCGGTTGCAGCCGGTTTCGCGGATCAGCCGGCGCACCGGCTTGAAGATGAGTTCCAGCGCATCGTGTTCCGGTTTCGCCATGCGGAACGGGTTGTAGGGATCGATACCGGTAAACGCCAGCGATTCCGCGTCGAGATTGGCACCGGGGAACGGTTCGACATGGCAGGCAAAGGTCTCGCGTCGCTGGATGAAGCCGTCTTCGTCCAGGTCAAGCGTCACGGCTGCAATTTCCAGCAGTGCATCGCGTTTGGGATTGAAGCCGCCCGTTTCCAGGTCAACCACCACCGGCAGGAAGCCGCGAAACCGGTGCGCGATCGGCGCCTTGTGCTTTTCTATTGTCATGGGGGCAGGATACAGAATCGGCCCGGGATTTGCGATGCGCAGAGTCCATGGAGCCGGCACGAGAGCAACGATTGCCGCAGGAGCTGCCCCGGCGGCGAAGGTTTTGCCGCTGGTCTGTGCCGATGCGCCTGCAGGCGGGCTCCTGCAGCTGTCGTTTCATCATTTCAATTCGATGGGCGCATGGCGCACCCGTCTCCCTGTCGCCGGCAGGCGGGCTCCTGCGAGAGCAACGATTAGCGCAGGATATTCCAGCGCAGGGTCTGCCCCGCATGCAGGGGGACCAGCGTGGAATCGCCCAGCGGATAACTCTCCGGTACGGTCCAGTCATTTTGTTCCAGGGTCAGGGTGCCGCTGTTGCGCGGCAGCCCGTAGAAGTCCGCGCCGAACCAGCTGGCAAAGCCCTGCAGACGATCGAGCGCGGCGGCGTCCTCGAAGGCCTGTGCGTAGAGTTCCAGTGCCGCATGGGCGGTGTAGATGCCGGCACATCCGCACGCGGCTTCCTTGCGTTCACGCGCATGCGGCGCGCTGTCGGTGCCAAGGAAGAATTTCGGGTTGCCGCTGGTCGCCGCCTCGACCAGTGCGCGCCGGTGGGTTTCGCGTTTCAGCACCGGCAGGCAATAGGCGTGCGGTCGCAGGCCGCCGCTGAACATGGCGTTGCGGTTGAGCAGCAGGTGGTGCGCGGTGATGGTCGCCGCCAGGTGTGCGTTGCCGGACAGTACGAAATCGACGCCCTCCCGCGTGGTGACGTGCTCCAGCACGACCTTCAGTTCCGGGTAGCGGTGCGTGAGTGGTTCCAGTACACGGTCGATGTAGACCTGCTCGCGGTCGAACACATCCACCGCCGCATCGGTGATCTCGGCATGGACCAGCAGCGGGATCCCGTGCGTCTGCATGGCGTCCAGCGCGCCATAGGTGTTGCCGATGTCGGTCACGCCGGCATCGGAGTGGGTGGTGGCGCCGGCCGGGTACAGCTTGAAGGCATGGATGATGCCGCTGGCCGCGGCCGCGCCAACCAGCTCCGGCGTGGTGCTGTCGGTCAGGTACAGTGTCATGAGGGGGGTGAAGTCACTGCCCGGCGGCAGTGCCGAGACAATACGTTCACGATAGGCCAGGGCCTGCTCCACGGTAGTCACCGGTGGCCTGAGGTTCGGCATGATGATGGCGCGGGCGAAACGCCTGGCGCTGTGTGCGATCACCGCCGCGAGGTCGGCACCGTCGCGCACGTGCAGGTGCCAGTCATCCGGCCGCGTCAGGGTCAGTTCCATGTGCCTTCCAGCAACGCCTGGCGTTGCAGCAGGTTGAGTGTGTAGCGTACCCCGAATCCGGTGGTGTCCGTGGGGATGTGTGCAAGCCCGCCCTTGTGGCTGCTGGCGGACAGGTCGACGTGAATCCAGTGAATGTCGTCGGGCACGAACCGGTTCAGGAACCGCGTGGCGAGGATGTGGTCGGCCTCGCCCTCCAGCGTGCATTGCAGTGTATCGGCGATGTCCGATTTCAGTGCCTCGTCGAAATCCGCATCCACCGGAAACGGCCAGACCCGCTCGCCGCTGTCGCGGCCGGCCTCGATCAGCGTGTCGTGCAGCCGGCTACGATTGCTGAAGATTCCGCTGTAGCGCGAGGACAGGGCATAGACACAGGCGCCGGTCAGGGTGGCGAAGTCGATCATGACATCGGGTTTTTCCCGGCTGGCCAGCGCCAGCGTATCCGCCAGCACCATGCGTCCCTCGGCGTCGGTGTGCTTCACCTCGATGGTGGTTCCGTTGCAGGCCCGGACCACGTCGTTCGGTTTGTAGGCGCGGCTGCCGATGTGATTCTCGGCCAGCGCCAGCCAGCAGTCGATGGCGTAATCCGCCTGCTGCAGGGTCAGCGCCAGCAGCGTGCCGAGGGCAACGGCGCTGCCCTGCATGTCCTCGTGCATGCCGTTCATGTATTTCGCCGGCTTGACGTTGACACCGCCGGTATCGAAACAGATGCCCTTGCCGACCAGTGCAAGCCGGCGTGCGGCTTTGCGGGCCGGGCGGTAGCGCAGGTGCACGATGCCGGCGTCCGGCTCGGGACTGCCCTGGCACACGGCCAGGAAGGCGCCCGCGCCCTGTGCCAGCAGTTTTTTCCGGTCGAGGAAGCGCAGGCTCCAGCCGAGTTGCCGCGCCAGGGTCGTCACCAGGCCGCGGTATTTCCCGGGGGTGAGTTCGTTGCCGGGCAGGGCGGACAGCCAGCGGGCAAGGTGGTTGCCGCTGATCTCCGCCTGCAGCGGCGCCAGGTCGACGCGCCGTTCCACGCCGTGCAGATCGATGCGGCGCAGCGCCGCCGGCGCGGTGACCTTGGACCTGAAGCTCGGCATCGGGCAGGCGCCGGCCAGCAATGCGGCACAGAGCTGTTCCAGCAACCGGTCGCGGCGTCCGGTATCGAAGCCGCTGATCTGCACGCCGATGCGTGCCGGGTCCGCTGCGCGCGCCGTGGTGGCGAGCCTGCGTGCACAGCCCAGCACGGTGAACGCATCGCTGCCCGGCCTGATGGTCTGCAGCAACACCCGGGTCCCGGCGGGCAGGTCAGTACACAGGTGGTCGGCTTCCCGGTCGTGGCGGCGCTGTTGCTGCCAGCGCCGGTACAGCAGTTCACCGTGGGGAAGCTGCTTCCAGCGCGCGCGTGGTGCCTGCTCCGGCAGCAGCAGGATCACGCAGGGCAGGGTATCGGCAAGCGTCGCGTCCAGGTCCTTTGTGTATTGATTTAGCTTGATTTTTTCGACGTGCCGAAAGGGGATATCCATACTATTTGCCTTGACCTGTTCGCGTAAAACGCTGATCATAACGCGCTCGTGCGGTTTCGGGTACCGCTGTTTCCTTAAAATTCAGGGAGATGGCGACAATCATCGGGAGCTGAACACCGTATTCAACCGCCGGTATCCCTGCCGGCCATTGAGTGTCGATATTCCGCCACAGGCTGATTCATGAAAGACGCTGACAAAAAACGCCTGTTACGGGAAATGCTGTTCGCCCGCCGCTTCGAGGAGCGCTGCTACGAGGCCTACGTGGAGCGCAATATCGGCGGCTTCCTGCATCTGTATCCGGGCGAGGAGGCCTGCGCACACGGGGTGCTGGAAGCGGCCCGGACCGGTCACGACTACGTCATCACCAGCTACCGCGACCACGTGCACGCCATCAAGTCCGGCTCCGATCCACGCGCCGTGATGGCCGAGCTGTTCTCCCGGGAGACCGGCGTCAGCAAGGGACGCGGCGGTTCCATGCACATCTTCGACATCCGGCACCGCTTCATGGGCGGGTATGCGCTGGTCGGCGGGCCGTTCCCGCTGGCGGCCGGTATCGCCAAGGGCATCCAGCTCAAGGGCGGGGACGAGATCTGTATCTGCTTTCTCGGAGACGCGGCCAACAACCAGGGTACCTTCCACGAATCCCTGAACATGGCGGCGCTGTGGGGTCTGCCGGTGCTGTACGTGTGCGAGAACAACCTGTACGGCATCGGTACGCGCATCGACCGTTCCACCGCGGTGCTCGACCAGTACAAGCGCGTGGCGGCCTACAACATCCCGTCCGCCCAGGCGGATGGACAGGACGTCGAGCTGGTCTACAAGGCCGCGGTCAAGGCCATCAAACACGTGCGTGGCGGCAAGGGGCCGTACTTCCTGGAGCTCATGACCTATCGCTACCGCGGGCACTCGATGTCCGACTCCAACGCCTACCGTACCAGGACCGAGGAGCGCATGTGGAGCAAGCGGGACCCGATCATCATGTTGCGTGACCGGCTCGTCAAGGACGGCAAGCTGACCCTGCAGGAGTACAAGGACATGGACAGTGCGGTGCTGGACGAGATCGAGGAGGAAGTGATCCGTTTTGCCGCCGAATCTCCCGAGCCGCACATCTCGGACGTCGAGAAATACGTACTGGCCGAGAACGATCCCTGGGTGCGGGGAGGCGGGCAGCATGGCTGAGATCATGATGTGGGAGGCGATCCTGCGTGCGCATGACGAGGAACTCGCCAACGATCCGCTGGTGATTGCCATGGGTGAGGACATCGGCGTGGTCGGCGGTACCTACAAGGCCACGCTCGGCCTGTATGACAAGTACGGCGAGAAGCGCGTCATCGATACGCCGATCTCCGAGAACGGTTATACCGGGCTGGGTATCGGCGCCTCGTTTGTCGGCGTGCGTCCGATCATCGAGATCATGTCGGTAAACTTCTCCTGGCTTGCCATGGACCAGATCTTCAACACCGCCGCCAAGGTGCGCTACATGTCGGGTGGCCAGCTGACCGCACCGATCGTGGTGCGTTCCCCGGGAGGTACCGCACACCAGCTCGGCTCGCAGCATTCCGCGCGCATGGAAAAGGTGTACATGGGCATCGCCGGACTGCGCGTGGTCACGCCGTCGAACCCGCGCCAGGCCTACGGCCTGCTGAAGTCCGCCGTGCGCTGCAACGACCCGGTGTTCATCAACGAGCATAAACTCATG
>CAZMAK010000123.1:0-6180 GCA_964564245.1 uncultured Ectothiorhodospiraceae bacterium
TTGAACAGGGTGCGGATGCGCAGCTCCCGGCGCGGTCCGATGGCATGTTTCATGGCACTGTGGTGCTGCGGCGCAAACAGGAAACCGACCCCGACCTGCTCGATGCAGGCGGCCACCTGGCCGGCATCCAGGTCCAGCCGGACACCGGCCGCCTCCAGCACGTCGGCGCTGCCGGAACTGCTGGAGACGGAGCGATTGCCGTGCTTGGCAACCCGCGCGCCGGCCGCCGCGGCAACCATGGCGCTGGCAGTGGAGATATTAAAGGTACTGGCGCCGTCGCCACCGGTACCGCAGGTATCCACCAGGTGCGGGCCGCTGACGTCCACGTGCACGGCCAGTTCGCGCATCACCTGCGCGGCGGCCGTGATTTCATCGACCGTTTCCCCTTTCATGCGCAGGCCGACCAGGAAGCCCCCGATCTGCGCAGGCGTCGCCTGGCCGGTCATGATCCGCTGCATCACGTCGTACATGTCCTCACCGGACAGGTCACGATGCTCGACGACCGAGGCGATGGCTTGTGGCAGATCCATCACCGGTTTTCCATCCGCGACTGCTGCTGCAGGAAGTTCCTGAGCAGCGCATGGCCGCAAGCGGTCAGGATCGACTCGGGGTGAAACTGCACCCCCTCGACCGGCAGGGTGCGGTGCCGCACGCCCATGATCTCGTCGATTCCCCCGTTGGCATCCTGCGTCCAGGCGGTGACTTCCAGGCAATCCGGCAACGAGGCCTTCTCGATCACCAGGGAATGGTAACGGGTCGCCTCGAACGGCTGCGGCAGGCCGTGGAACACCCCACGGTCGGCATGATGGATCAGTGAGGTCTTGCCATGCATGATGGTGCTGGCGTGCACGATGCGGCCACCGAAGGCCTGGCCGATGGCCTGGTGCCCCAGGCAGACACCGAGTATCGGGATGCGGCCGGCAAAGGTCCGGATGGTCTCGATGGAGACACCCGCCTCGTTGGGGGTGCAGGGACCGGGGGAGATCACGATCCTTTCCGGCGCCAGCCGTTCGATCTCCGCCACGCTGATCCGGTCATTGCGGTGCACCACGACATCCGCACCCAGCTCACCCAGGTACTGCACCAGGTTGTAGGTGAAGGAATCGTAGTTGTCGATCATCAGCAGCATGGATGCATTATCCATGCAAGAACCTGACCGGGGCAACCGGATAACGGACGACCGGCCGGGCGGATGCTGCAGGCCGAGGCAGCCACCCGCCGCACCGGATCTGGTATCACCCGAACCGGTAACGGACTCGCTCTCCGCCAGGACAGCGCCTAGAACAGGGTATAGATGAACGGCGCGACAGCCGAGCCCTGCGACAGCACGATCAGCACACCCAGCAGCAGCAACACGAGCACGATCGGTGCCAGCCAGAATTTCTTGCGTACCCTGAGGAACTCCCACAGGTCTTTGAGCAGGTCAAGCATCAGAACGGTCTCTCCATGCGGTCACGCGGCAGGCTCGTACTGGCCTCCCGGTAGGTGGGTGCATCGCGGTCCAGCTGCCGTCGCATCGGGTCGCGCTTCAGCAGCCGGAGCAGCAGTGACACGGGTGTAAACATGGCGAAAAATACCACGGCCAGGATGATACGGGTATTCACCCAGCCCAGGGCCAGGCCGAGCTTCATCCATACCACGTACACCGGCCTGAGCGCCTGCGGCAGCAACACGCCCGCACCGGCAAAGGCAGCCGCCGCGATCCACGGCCAGCGCGGCCATGGCCTGTCCCAGATCCAGGGCAGCAGCAGGCCGAAGAACAGCACCAGCCCCGCCGCGAATACCAGGCCGAATTCCCGCAGCGTTTTGCGATCGGTTTTCAACGGTGGATGTTCCATGGCTAGTCCAGTGCGAACTCGGTTTTCCAGGCATCGTCCTGCTCGACGGCCGGCTGGCCGGTCTTGGCGAGCAGGAAATTCTCCAGCACCAGGTAATCCATTTCGGTGCGCATGAAGCAGCGCCAGGCATCCTCCGGGCTGCACACGATCGGCTCACCGCGCACGTTGAACGAGGTATTCACCAGCACGGAACAGCCGGTGCGGTCACGGAACGCCTCCAGCAGGGCATGGAAGCGCGGGTTGGTTTCCCGATGCACCGTCTGTACCCGCGCCGAGTAGTCCACGTGGGTGATGGCCGGTACCTGTGAGCGCCGCACGTTCAGCTTGTCGATCCCGAACAGGCGTTGCTGTTCGTCGCTCATGTCGATGCGCAGGTCCTGCTGCACCGGCGCCACAATGAGCATGTAGGGACTGGGACGGTCCAGCTCGAAATAGCGGGTCACGTCCTCGGCCAGCACGGCCGGGGCAAACGGGCGGAACGATTCCCGGTACTTGATCTTCAGGTTCATCACCGACTGCATCTTTTCGCTGCGCGGGTCACCGATGATGGAGCGGCCACCGAGCGAACGCGGTCCGAATTCCATGCGGCCCTGGAACCAGCCCACCACCTTCTCTTCGGCCAGGATTGCCGCCAGCCGCCCGGGCAGCGCCTCCGTCTCCAGCACTTCGTACACTGCGCCCTGCGCATCGAGCTGGCGGCGGATCTCCTCGTCCGTGAAGCGCGGGCCCAGGTAGGCACCGGCCATGGCATCGTGTCCGTTCACCCGGCGCGGCTGTTCGTGGTATTCGTACCAGACGACCAGTGCCGCGCCCAGCGCCCCGCCGGCGTCGCCGGCCGCCGGCTGGATCCAGATATCCCGGAACGGCCCCTCACGCAGGATGCGCCCGTTGGCCACGCAGTTGAGCGCCACGCCACCGGCCAGGCACAGGTAATCGAGCCCCGTTTCACGGTGTATGGTCCGCGCCAGGCGCAGCACCACCTCCTCGGTGACCGCCTGGATGGAACTGGCGATGTCCATCTCCCGTTGCGAGATCCGGGTTTCCGGGGCACGCGGCGGCCCGCCGAACAGCGCGGCGAAACGGTCATTGGTCATGGTCAGGCCGGTGGCATAGTTGAAATACTGCATGTCGAGGCGGAAGGTGCCATCCTCCTTCAGATCGATCAGGTGTTCCAGGATCAGGTCAACGTATTTCGGCTCGCCATACGGTGCCAGCCCCATCAGCTTGTACTCGCCGGAGTTGACCTTGAAGCCGGTGTAATAGGTGAATGCGGAATAGAGCATGCCCAGTGAATGCGGAAAATCCAGCTCCCAGAGCGGCTCCAGCCGCGCACCTTCACCGCGCCACACGGAAGTGGTTGCCCACTCGCCCACCCCGTCCAGGCACAGCACGGCGGCGCGTTCGAACGGACCCGGATAGAACGCCGAGGCCGCGTGCGACTGGTGGTGCTCGGCAAACAGCAGCTTCGGCAGTTCCCCCTCCCGGATGCCGCCGAGCGCGGCCAGTTCCTTTTTCAGGGTGGATTTCAGATAGAGCTTTTCCTTCAGCCACACCGGCATGGCGGCAATGAACGAGCGGAAACCGCGCGGTGCGTAGCTGAGGTAGGTTTCCAGCAGGCGCTCGAACTTCACCATCGGCTTGTCGTAGAACACCACCTCGTCGACATCCGCCAGCCGGATGCCGGCCTCGGACAGGCAGTAGTCGATTGCACCGGCCGGGAAACGGGCGTCGTGCTTCTTGCGCGAGAAGCGTTCCTCCTGCGCCGCGGCGATGATCGCACCGTCACACACCAGGGCGGCGGCACTGTCATGGTAATAGGCCGAGATGCCGAGAATGTTCATGTGCTTGCGGGGCTAGCCGGCACAGGCCATGGCCACTGCGCGGAAGATCGCACGCCCCTTGTTCATGGTTTCCTCCCATTCGCTGGCCGGTACCGAATCGGCAACGATACCCGCGCCGGCCTGGATGTGCAGGGTCCCGTCCTTGATCACGGCCGTGCGAATGGCGATTGCGGTATCCATGTTACCGGACCAGGACAGGTAACCGACCGCGCCGGCATACACACCGCGCTTGACCGGTTCGAGTTCGTCGATGATCTCCATCGCGCGGATCTTCGGTGCCCCGCTCACCGTGCCGGCCGGAAAGGTGGCACGCAGGACGTCGATGGCCGTCATTCCCGGCCGGATCCTTCCGGTCACGTTGGACACGATATGCATGACATGGGAGTAGCGTTCGATCACCATCTTCTCGGTCAGCTCCACGCTGCCCACCTCACTGACACGGCCGACGTCATTGCGGCCCAGGTCGATCAGCATCAGGTGTTCGGCCAGCTCCTTCGGGTCCGCCAGCAGTTCCGCCTCCAGCGCGCGATCCGCCGTCTCGTCAGCGCCGCGCGGCCGGGTCCCCGCGATCGGCCGGACCGTGACCATGCCCTCCTCCAGGTGCACGAGAATCTCGGGCGAGGAACCGACAATGTGAAAATCACCCAGGTCCAGGCAGAACATATAGGGCGAGGGATTCAGGCGCCGCAGCGCGCGGTACAGGCTGAGCGGTTCGGCTGCAAACGGAATCGACATGCGCTGCGACAGCACCACCTGCATGGCATCGCCATCCACGATATATTCCCTGATGCGCTCGACCGCCGCCTCGAAACCGGCGCGGGTGAACCCGGAAATAAAATCGGCTTCCACGACCGGCTGCGCCGTTCCCGCCGAACGCGTATACACGGAGGCACTGTTGTGCAGCCTGGCCACCAGTTCGTCGATGCGCTGCTGTGCCCGGCTCCAGGCATCCGGCGTATCCGGATCCGCGTGCACGATCAGCTGCAGGGTGCCGGCCAGGTTGTCGAACACCAGCAGTTCTTCCGATACCATCAACAGGATGTCGGGACAGCCCAGTGCATCCGGCTTGACCGTACCGGCCAGGCGCGGCTCGATATAGCGCACCGTGTCATAGCCGAAATAGCCGACCAGGCCGCCGGTAAATCGCGGCAACCCCGGCAACTCGGGTGCGCGGTAGCGCAGCTGGAAGTCGTTGATCCACTGCAGCGGATCGGCGCAGCTGACTGTCTCGGATAGCCCGCCATCCGACTCGACCGTGATGGTGTGCCCGGAAACCCTGACCCGTGTCCGGCACGGCAGCCCGATGATGGAGTAGCGCCCCCACTTTTCGCCCCCGTGCACGGATTCGAACAGGTAGGAACAGGACCCGGCCGCCAGTTTCATGTAGGTACTGAGCGGGGTATCGAGATCGGCCAGGACTTCCCGGTTGACCGGGATGCGGTTGTAGCCCTGGGCGGCCAGGTCGGTGAATTGTTCGGGTGTCATTGCGGTCACCGGAGTGTACGCGGAGTCAGGCGGCCTGTTCCAGCAAGGGCAGGATATCCACCAGCGAATCGATCACCGCGTCCGGGTTTGCCTCCCGGATATCCACGCCGTGGTTGTAGCCGTAGCTCATACAGATGATCCGGAATCCGGCGGCACGTGCCGCCTGCACATCACTGACCGAGTCGCCGACCATCAGTGCGTCCTGCGGCCGGCAACCGAAAAATTCCGCCGCGTGCAGCAACGGCGCCGGATCGGGCTTCTTTGCCGGCAGGGTATCACCACTGATCACGATGGAAAAAACGTCGTAGATGCCCAGATCCTTCAACAGCGGCCCGGTAAACTGCGCGGCCTTGTTGGTGACGCAGCCGAGCCGGTAGCCGGCATCCCGGAGCAGGCGGATGCCTTCCCGGATCCCCGGGTACAGCACCGATCGCTTCGAGGTATTTTCCGCATACAGTGCGAGGAATAGCGGGTAGGCCCGCTGGAAATCCGCTTCGTCCGGCTCGCCGTCCAGTGCCCCGACCAGCGCCCGGCGCACCAGCCGCTCGACACCATTGCCCACCCAGTCGCGCACCTGTTGTTCACCACGCGGCGGGAGCCCGAGCTGCTGCATCATGGCATCGACGCAGTACGCCAGGTCGGGAACACTGTCGACCAGTGTCCCGTCGACATCGATCAGGATCATCTCCGGCCTGCGCATGCAGCGGCTCAGCCTGTAGCCCTGGCGATCTCGGCACGCATGGCGTCGATGGTGGCCCTGTAGTCGGCAGCACCGAAGATGGCCGAGCCGGCCACGAAGGTGTCGGCACCGGCCGCGGCGATCTCGCCGATGTTGTCCACCTTGACGCCGCCGTCGATCTCGAGCCGGATATCGCGCCCGCTTTCATCGATGATCCGGCGCGCCTCGCGCAGCTTGTTCAGGGCCTCCGGGATGAAGCTCTGTCCGCCGAAGCCGGGATTGACCGACATCAGCAGGATCATGTCGACCTTGTCGATGACGTATTTCAGGTAATCCA
>CAZMAK010000124.1:0-5993 GCA_964564245.1 uncultured Ectothiorhodospiraceae bacterium
GAGATGTTGCCGCCGTGTTCGGTCAGCACCTTCTGCAGGTGTTCCCATTCCAGTCGCTTGACGGACAGCGGTTGACCGGACACGCTGATGCCGGCGTCACCCTCGTCGCGATGCAGCGCGGCGACGACCTCGTCGGCGGTGGCGGGCTTGGTCAGGTAGTGGATGGCGCCGAGCTTGATGGATTCGACCGCGGTGGCCACGCTGGCGTAGCCGGTCAGCATGACGATGCGGGTGTTCTCGTCCAGCGCCGCGAGCTGCCTGACCAGTTCCAGTCCGGACTCGTTGCCGATGCGCAGGTCGATTACGGCGTATTCCGGTTCGATGCGGTGCGCCTCTTGCAGTGCCCCGGCCAGGTCGTGCGCGACCGACACGGCGTAGTTGCGCTTGCGTAATGCCGCGCCGAGGATTTCGCAGAAATCCTCATCATCGTCCACCAGCAGCAATACGGGCTGCGCGGTCGGTTCCGTGGCCATGTGCATCGAGTGATCCCGTGGCTAGGTCAGCAGGGGCAGGGTGATGGTCAGGGTCGTGCCGCTGCCGTCGTCCCGGTTGCGGATGAGCAGCTCGCCGCCCAGCCGCTGGAGCGTGGCATGTGCGAGATAGAGTCCCACGCCCAGTCCTTCCCGCTTGGTGGTGACCGGCTGCCTGCCCAGCTGGCTGTGTATCTCGTCGCTGAGCCCGGGGCCGCGGTCGCTGATGTCCAGCACGAGTTCGCGCGCGTTCCAGTGCGCCTGCAGGGTGACGCTCTCCGGCGAGGCATCGGCTGCATTGTTGAGAATATTGATGAGCGCCTGGCTGAGCGTACGTTCGGCGATGATCCTTCCTGCCTGGTCCGCTGGCCCGGTTTCCAGTTGCAGGCGGGTGCCGGGCCGTTGTGCCTGCCACTCGCCGACGATCTCGTCCAGGTAATCCTGGACCGCCATTGCATGCCCCGATTCGGCACGCTGCGCGCCGGCGGCGGAGGCCAGCGTCGACAGCGCCTGTTTGCAGCGGTCGATCTGGCGATGCAGGATGCCCAGCCGGTGTGCAAGCGGGTCGTCGGTGGAATCCGTGCATTCCTGTTCCAGTTCGCTGACCAGGATCGCCATGGTGCCTAGCGGTGTACCCAGCTCATGCGCCGTGCCGGCCGCCAGCGTGCCCAGTTCCACCAGGCGTTCGTCGCGCAGTGCCTTTTCGCGGGCCTCGGCCAGCTTCTTGTCGCGTTCGCGCAGGCTGTGTGCCATGCCGACGATGATGACCGCCACGAAGCCCGCGCTCATGACGAATCCCAGCCACATGCCGAACACATGCATCTGGAATCCGCTGCCTTCGCCGTGGTGGACGTGTTCAGGCATGCCCGGCGAGGAGACCAGGAACAGCGCGGAATAGCACAGCACGGTAATGGCGGCCATGACCCACGTGTACCAGCGCGGCAGGATGGTCGCCGCAATCATGAGCGGCAGCAGGTAGAACCAGACAAACGGGTTGGATGCGCCGCCGGTGTAGAAAAAAACCGCGCTCAGCACCGCGACGTCCAGCAGCATCAGGACAAAGATTTCCGGGTTGCCGAATACCGAGCCTGTCCTCAGCCGCAGCCAGGTGTAGAGATTCAGCCCGGCAATCAGGGCAAGGATGATCAGCAGCTTGTGCAGCGGCAGGTCGAGTTCGAAGAAGGCCATCGCAATCACGATGCCCAGGCCGACACAGAGGATCTCTGCGTTGCGCAGCATGAACAGCCGGTAGTAGTTGCGATAGGCAGTCGCTTCCGGCGGGGGCAGGGTGGCCGTATTCATGGGGTCATGATGCCCGCCCCGGAAGGGGCCGACAAGTGCTGCGACACTTTGCCACATCCAATATCCTCATGGATTACGGTATCTTGCCCCTGCTTCCATGGCGGGCTGTCCGGACAGTTCCGTTGTCGGCGTTACCACTCCATAACTGTCAGCGGCAATACAACAGGGAACCATTCATGGCTGGATTGAACACACGTTTGCGCCTCGCGTCAGGTCTGCTCGTTCTTTGTTTCAGCATGCCGTCCTCCGCCTATGTGGGGATGTGCTGTGCCAAGTGCGGAGGCAACATGCCGATGAATATCCCCGGCGGGGGTATTCCGGAGACGCATGAGTTCCGCTTCAAGATCAGCCCGTCATTCATGCACATGGACGGCCTGGGGGACGGAACGGACGACATCAACGCGGCGGACATCCTCGGCGACCCGATGGCGGGCAAGTACATGGCGGTCCCGACGGAAATGGACATGCGCATGCTGAACCTGTCGGTCGGCTACAGTTTCTCCGACCGGTTTTTTGCCGGCGCCATGCTGATGTACCAGGACAACCGCATGGACATGCGCTTTAACGGCGTGATGGCGGGGATGACCGGTCAGCCTGGCTTTACCATGAAATCCGCAGGCATTGCTGACACCATGCTGATGTCGAAATACCGCCTGTACGCGGACGATCCGCTGGTGCCGACGCGTCAGCTTTCCCTGTTCCTTGGCCTGAGTCTGCCGACCGGCTCCATCAGCGAGAAAAATTCCACCCACCCGGTGATGATGCGCCAGACCGAGCAGCTGCCATATGGAATGCAGCTCGGATCGGGGACGGTCGATCCCGGCATCGGCCTGCTCTACCAGGGTTCACGCTCGCCCTGGTGGTGGGGCGTGAACGGCGTGTATACCGCGCGCCTGTACGACAACCGGCGTGACTATCACCTCGGTGACGAGTTCCGGCTCGATACCTACGCCATGTACCAGTTCCGCTACAACCTGCTGGCCCAGCTGCAGCTGAACGCCGAGTACAAGGGTGAAATTTCCGGCACGATGGATGCCTATGCCGATGGCAGTTCAGGGCATGCGGTGAAGGGCGATCCGGCTTCCCCGGCCATGACACCGCTGTGGGATACCTCCAGTTACGGCGGCAGGAAGCTCTTTGCCACGGTCGGCTTGCAGTGGCAGCCTGCCCCCTTGCACATTATCGATCTCAACATCGGTGTACCGCTGTACCAGGATCTGAACGGACCCCAGCTGCAGTCGGATTACCGGGTGATGCTGACCTGGTACATCGAGTTGCCAACCCGCAGGAGTATCCGCTACGGCCTGCATCATCCGCAGTCGGCCCCGGACAGCAAGCTGGGGTTCTAGGCGCAGAACATGGGGTTCCAGGCCGGAATGGCGGTTGTCACGGTGATGCTGTTGGCGGCATGCAGCGCCGGTCGCGGGCCGACGGATCCGGCATCGCTGGCCGCCGCCGGTGGCGATGCCGCGGTCTTCGCCGCGCACTGTAGCGTCTGCCATGCATTACCGCATCCGGAGCGGCACGATGCGGCCGGCTGGCGGATCCTGGTCCCGGTCATGGAACTGCGCATGTCGCAACGCGGTTTGCCGGCGCTGAGTGAGGAAGAGAAGGCGAGTATCCTGTCCTACCTGGAACGGCATGCGCGATGAACGCTGCCAGCCGTCAATCCTGCATGCGCGGTTTCCGACGATTCCTTCTGCTGCTGATTGCCGCGTTTTCGTCGTGCGCGGCGGGGGACCCGCTGGCGGATTTCGAGATGACGGTGCCCGGGCAGCGTTTGCCGGCGCCGGTTTTCGAGCTGGCGGATCTCTCCGCCGGCACGGTTTCGCTCGACCGGTACCGGGGCAAGGTGCTGCTGCTGCATTTCTGGGCGACGTTCTGTGGCCCGTGCCGGCGGGAAATGCCGCAGCTCCAGGCACTCTGGCGGCAATACCGTGAGCGGGGACTGGTCGTGCTGGGCATCGCGGCGGACCGTGGCAGCGTTTCCGTTATCCGGGAGTTCGTGCACGATTCAGGCATCACATTCCCCGTGCTGCAGGACAGGGACGGCACAGTCCGGAATCGGTACGAGGTCGTTGCCTTGCCCACCACCTACCTGGTCGGGCGCGATGGCAGGATTACCGGGCGTGCGCCGGGTTCCCGGGACTGGGGCAGCCGGCAGGGGCATACCCTGATCGAGTCCCTGCTCGGCGATCCGGGCGGAAGCTGACAGGAATTCCAGGTGCATCTGCGTGTGCATCACCGCCTGCCCGCCGGTGCCGGCTGCAGGATATTTCCGGCACGTACACACGCGCGGTAATTGCAGGTTCACGGCCGCCTGCGCCATGTCCGCCGGTGCACGGGCCGGTTCGAGCCGGTATATTCCGGGTATTGCGGGATTCACGGGCCACGAGATGAGCGTAACCGGTAACGATCCAGTTCTGCCTCGCTCGCCGGACCTGGCAAGGGAACTGCACGTCTGGCTGGCAAACCCGGACGGGATTACCGACCCGGTGGTGCTGGAGCGCTACCTGGCCCTGCTTTCGGCGGAGGAACGGGAACGTAGCCGGAAGTTCCGCTTTGCCAGGGATCGCCATCTCTACCTGGTGTCGCACGCGCTGGTCCGCATGACACTCTCGCGTTACGTCGCGCTGCCGCCCTCGGAGTGGCGGTTCGCGGTGAATCCTCACGGCAAACCGGAGATCGCAAATCCGGAACTGCCGGTCCGTCTGCGCTTCAGTCTCAGCCATACCCACGGGCTTGCCGCCTGTCTCGTGGTGCTGGATCAGGACTGCGGTGTGGATGTCGAGGCGATCTCATCCCGGCGCGACGTTACCGGCATTGCCGCGCGCCACTTCACGGAGCAGGAGCGACAGCAACTGGACCGGCTGGACGGAGCGGATGCCCTGCAACAGTTCTTCGCATTCTGGACGCTGCGTGAAGCGTATGGCAAGGCACGAGGCAGCGGTCTGGCACACATCGGGGACGCTACCGGTTTTGCCGGGGCGGGGCCGGGCGTCTATTCCCTCCGTCGCGGGGCGGTTGCCGATCCCGGCGACTGGCAACTGCAGGTGCTGCACCCGGTGAACGGGTACGTGCTGGCGCTCGCGGTTCGCCGGGCGCCGTCCGGTGACCGGGCCGTGGTGACCCGGTGGGCGGACCCCTGAGCGGCCACATCTGCCTTTCCAATGGTCCGGATCCCGCTGCTTCCCGAAAAATCACACCGTCATCCCTCCCGTTTTCTGTAATAGACGGAAGTCTATCTTTTATAACGAAATGTCAGGTCGTTACTCCCAATATGGCAGGGGTTTTTGCCATCAATGGCAATAATCCGGCGGAATTCCGGCGCAAATAAACAATAATAGAAACAACAGGATAAAACTTTTTATGAAGTTTTCCAATCACCGGTTGACATATCGATAGTACAATATTATTATTTTCTTATATTTTAAACCTAAGGCTCGGGAGAGGCACATGCTACCTCGTGGGACAAGTCGGAGTGCAGGGGCGAAATCCGGCGGCAAGACGCTGATCGTGGCGCGCCGGGATTTCTTTGTGGACGGGATTGTCCGCATTCTGAAGACCAGCAGCGTGGCAGGGAATATCGTTTGTGTGTCGCCGGGCGAGCCGTGCATGAAACACTTTGTCGGGCACTATCCCGATTTTCTGCTGATCCAGGAAAATGCCAAACCGGAGCCGTTTGAGGATTTCGTCCGGGAAATGGTGGAAGGTTTCCCGGACTTGCGCCTGCTGGTGTTCGGCCAGTCCATGTCGGACGATTATCTCTATCGCATCGTCCAGGCCGGGGCACACGGCTATTTCAACGAGAAGATGAGTGGCGACCACATCCTCATGGCGCTGAACGCCGTCAGCAGCGGCCAGTTCTGGGTGGAACGTCACATCATGGAACGCTTCATCAATGCCAGTTCCCTGCAGGATTCGATTTATTCACGCGCACGGAGCATCGGTGAACGTCTGACCACGCGTGAACTCGAGGTGCTGGAGCTGGTGTTGCAGGGGCTGTCGACCAGCGAGATTGCCGAACGGATCTTCCTGTCCCACCAGGGCGTGAAGGCACACCTGACGACGCTGTTCCGCAAGTTCAACGTCAAGAACCGCCCGCAGCTGATCCTGTCGGCACTGGACGAGGTCAGTCCGGTGGACAGTATCACCAGTATTTTCCAGCAGGGCTTGCAGGCCTACCGTCTGCCGCCACAGAAAATCGCCGCGGCCAGTTAG
>CAZMAK010000125.1:0-5909 GCA_964564245.1 uncultured Ectothiorhodospiraceae bacterium
GAAGTTCTATGCCTCGGTCCGGCTCGACATCCGCCGCATCGGCGGCATCAAGAAGGGCGACGAGGTGATCGGCAACGAAACCCGCGTCAAGGTGGTCAAGAACAAGATGGCGCCACCGTTCAAGCAGGTGGAATTCCAGATCCTCTACGGCGCGGGCATTTCCCGGGAATCCGAGCTGATCGACCTGGGCGTGCAGCACGGCATCGTAGAGAAGTCCGGCGCTTGGTACAGCTACGGCAACGACCGCATCGGCCAGGGCAAGGACAACGTGCGGGTTTTCCTGCAGGAGAACCCGGGCATCGCGGACGAGATCGAGGGCAAGCTGCGGACGCTGCTGCTGGTGAAACCGGTGCGGGCGGGTGCCGAGGCAGAAGCGGCAGTTGAAGCCGAAGCCTGAGCCGACGCAGGCCGATATCCGCCTGGCGGCGATGGACCTGCTGGCCAGGCGCGAGCACAGCCGTTTCGAGTTGCGCCGCAAGTTGCTGTCCCGTGAGTTCGCCGAGCCGCTGGTTGCCGAGGTGCTGGATGCGTTGACGGCGGAGGGGCTGCAAAGCGATGCCCGTTTTGCCGAAACCTTTGTCCAGTCACGCATGGAGCGGGGTTCCGGGCCACGGAAGATCCGCGCCGAACTGCGCGAGCGGGGGGTTGCCGACGAGCGGATTGCGGATGCCATGGACGCCCTGGACGCGGAGTGGCCGGGATTGCTGCGCGCAGTGCGCGAGAAGAAGTTCGGCCCGGGGCTGCCCGTGGATTACCGGGAGCGTGCGCGCCAGATGCGTTTCCTGCAGCAGCGGGGTTTCCGTCCGGAACAGATTGCCCGTGTGCTGAAAGACGAGGAATAGGGGGCAGGGACAGACCGCGTTACTGGCTTACATCCGGCGCTGGCCCAGGGTCGATGCAACCGGAAACAGGGCCTGTCCCCGAATATCCTCTAACATGGGTGTTCCAATCCGTTCCGGATAACTGAATAATAACGCTCCCTGAAACTGCCGGACCTGACCGGACACGACCCCCATGAGCAGTAGCGCAGAACTTCGCCGGGCCTTCCTGGACTTCTTCAAGGCACGCGATCACGAGATCGTCGCCTCGTCCTCGCTGATCCCGGCGGACGACCCGACCCTGCTGTTCGTCAATGCCGGCATGGTGCAGTTCAAGGATGTCTTCCTGGGCAAGGACACGCGAGCCATCCCGCGCGCCGCGACCAGCCAGCGCTGCGTGCGTGCCGGCGGCAAGCACAACGACCTCGAGAACGTCGGCTACACCGCGCGCCACCACACCTTTTTCGAGATGCTGGGCAATTTCAGTTTCGGCGACTACTTCAAGCGCGAGGCGATTCACTACGCCTGGGAGTTCCTCACCGGCGAGATGAAACTGCCGCCGGAACGGCTGTGGGTGACCGTGTATGAAGAGGACGATGCTGCAGCGGATATCTGGCTGAACGAAATCGGCGTCGATCCGGCCTGTTTCTCGCGCATCGGCGACAAGCCGGGCGGCGAGCGCTACAAGTCCGATAATTTCTGGTCGATGGGCGACACCGGGCCGTGTGGTCCGTGTACCGAGATATTCTACGACCACGGCGCCGGCATTCCGGGCGGGCCGCCGGGCACGCCGGAGGAAGACGGCGACCGCTACGTCGAGATCTGGAACCTGGTGTTCATGCAGTACGATCGCGCCGACGATGGCACCATGACAGCGTTGCCGCGCCCGTCGGTGGACACCGGCATGGGGCTGGAACGGCTGGCGGCGGTCATGCAGGGCGTACATTCGAATTACGAGATCGACCTGTTCCAGCACCTGATCCGGGCGGCGGCCGAGATCTGCCACACGCAGGAGATGACCCATACCTCGCTGCGCGTGATTGCCGATCACATCCGTTCCTGCGCCTTCCTGATCGTCGATGGCGTGTTGCCGTCCAACGAAGGACGCGGCTACGTGCTGCGCCGCATCATCCGCCGCGCCATCCGGCACGGCTACCAGCTGGGTGTCACGGAGGCCTTCTTCTACCGGCTGGTCGGGCCGCTGTGCGAGGTGATGGGCGAGGCCTGTCCGGAACTGGTGCAACAGCGGGCGCACGTGGAGCGCATCCTGCAACTGGAAGAGGAACGCTTTGCCGAGACCCTGGAACAGGGCATGCGTATCCTGGAGGAGGACCTGCAGGAGATGCAGGGCACGGTCATTCCCGGTGGCACGGTGTTCAGGCTGTACGACACCTACGGTTTTCCCGTCGACCTGACGGCGGACATCGGTCGCGAACGCGGCCTGACCCTCGACATGGCCGGTTTCAACGCCGAGATGGACGCGCAGCGCAACCGCGCGCGTTCCGCCAGCCAGTTCGGCGCGGATCATGCCGCCGGACTCAAACTGGAGGGCGCAAGCTGTTTTACCGGTTACGACACGCTGCAGGGCGAGGGCACCGTCACGGCGCTGGTGCAGGAGGGCCGCCTGCTGGATGCACTGCAGGCCGGCCAGTCCGGCCAGGTGGTCCTGGACCGTACACCGTTCTACGCCGAGTCGGGCGGGCAGGTGGGCGATCACGGCGTGCTGGAATCGGCAACGGCCCGCTTCGAGGTGCAGGATACCCGCAAGCAGGGCGGTACGGCGATCATCCACGTCGGCACACTGGCCAGCGGCACCCTGCGCAAGGGCGATCGCGTGACGGCAACGGTGGACGCCGCGCGCCGCCAGGCCACGGTACTGAATCATTCCGGCACCCACCTGCTGCATGCCGCGCTGCGCCAGGTGCTGGGGACCCATGTGCAGCAAAAGGGCTCGCTGGTCGGACCGGACCGCCTGCGCTTCGATTTCTCGCACTACGAGCCGGTCACGCCGGCGCAATTGCTGGAGATCGAGAATCTCGTCAACCTGCAGATCCGCCACAACGCACAGGCCGAGACCCGGGTCATGTCGATGGATGACGCAATTGCCTCCGGCGCCATGGCACTGTTCGGCGAGAAGTACGGCGCTGAGGTACGGGTACTGTCGATCGGCGAGTTTTCGGTCGAGCTGTGCGGTGGCACGCACGTGCGCCATGCCGGGGATATCGGGCTGTTCCGGATCACGGCCGAGACCGGCATTGCCTCCGGCGTGCGGCGTATCGAGGCGGTCACCGGTGCGCGCGCACTGCAATGGGTGCGCGACAACGAGCAGCGTCTCGCGCGGGTGGCGGAGCTGGTCAAGGGTAATCCCGAGGACGTCGACGAGCGGGTCAGCCAGCTGCTGGAACGCTCCCGCCAGCTGGAGAAGGAACTGCAGCAACTGAAAAGCCGGATGGCCAGCAGCCAGGGCAGTGACCTGCTGTCACAGGCGGTGGAGGTCGGCGGCATCAAGGTGCTGGCCGCGCGACTGGACGGTGCGGACAACAAGGTGTTGCGCGAAACGCTGGACCAGCTGAAGGACAGGCTGGGCTCCGCCGCGGTGGTACTGGCCGCGGTCGACGGCGGGAAAATCACCCTGGTCGCCGGGGTTACCAAAGACCAGACCGGCCGGGTGAAGGCCGGCGAGCTGGTCAACGTCGTGGCCAGCCGTGTGGGCGGCAAGGGCGGCGGCCGTCCCGACATGGCACAGGCCGGCGGTAACCAGCCGGAACACCTCGACGCGGCGCTTGCGGCCGTGCCCGGCTGGGTCGAGCAGCAACTGGCACACTAACCAATTTACCTTCCGGATGAGTATCGCAATCCTATGGCACTGATTGTCCAGAAATACGGCGGCACCTCGGTCGGCACGCCCGAGCGCATCGGCACCGTGGCCGACAAGGTCCTCGGCTGGCGCAACCGTGGTCATGACGTGGTGGTGGTCGTCTCCGCCATGAGCGGCGAGACCAACCGCCTGATCGACCTGGCCAACCAGGTCACGGACGTGCCGGTGCCGCGGGAACTGGACGTACTGCTGGCGACCGGCGAGCAGGTCACCATTGCACTGCTCAGCATGGCGCTGGAGCAGCGGGGTTGTGCCGCACGCTCCTACACCGGCTCGCAGGTGCACATCCTGACCGACAGTGCACACACCAAGGCACGCATCCGGGAAATCGAGGACCAGCATATCCGCGCCGATCTGGAGCAGGGCCGCGTGGTTGTGGTGGCGGGTTTCCAGGGCGCGGACGAGAACGGCAACATCACCACGCTGGGGCGCGGCGGCTCCGACACCACCGCGGTGGCACTGGCCGCCGCACTGAAGGCGGATGAGTGCCAGATCTACACCGATGTCGACGGCGTCTATACCACCGATCCGCGTGTCGAGCCCAGGGCACGGCGCCTCGACCGCATCACCTTCGAGGAAATGCTGGAGATGGCCAGCCTTGGTTCCAAGGTGCTGCAGATCCGTTCCGTCAGTTTTGCCGGCCGCTACAATGTGCCGTTGCGCGTGTTGTCTTCCTTCGAGGAAGGCGCGGGCACGCTGATTACCTATGAGGACGAAGCAATGGAAGACGTACTGATTTCCGGGATTGCGTTCAACCGTGACGAGGCCAAGCTGACCGTGATCGGTGTTCCCGATACCCCGGGCGTCGCCTACAAGCTGCTGGGTCCGATCGCCGAGGCGAACATCGAGGTCGACATGATCGTGCAGAACGTGGCACCGGACGGGGCGACCACCGACTTCACCTTCACCGTGCATCGTAATGACTACAGCAAGGCGATGCAGATTCTGAAGAAAACGGCGGAAGTTATGAAAGCGCGTGAAGTTTCCGGTGACAACGAGATCGTCAAGATCTCGCTGGTGGGCGTCGGGATGCGTTCCCACGCCGGCATTGCCTCGACCATGTTCAAGGCACTGGCGAAGGAAGGCGTGAACATCCGCATGATCTCCACCTCGGAGATCAAGATTTCGGTGGTTGTGGATGAAAAATATCTGGAACTCGGGGTACGCACCCTGCACGACGCCTTTCACCTGGATCAACCGAAACCGGCCGGGAACGGGAACCACTGACCCGGACGACTGTCTTCTGTGGGAGATGGGCAGGTGTTAACCCGTTGCCACGACCGGATAATCCCACAAAGTCCTCGGCAGGTACCGTTTGCGGCACGGGCGCTGCCCGGTTCCGGCCGGGTGCCTTCGGCTTACCCGTGGAGAAACAGACGCTTCGGTGGGTTAGATTAGAATATTTCTAAAATGCGACTCCGGCCGGATTTGTCGATATACTTCTGATTGACGCAGGTCAAACTGGTAAAAAGAAGGACCTGCGACTCAGAACGGCGGATCGCCACCTGTCTATTACAAACCCGAATAACGTGACCTGACAGGGAGAAATCGATAACAAGGAGTGGGGTATGTTAATACTTACTAGGCGAGTTGGAGAGACGCTCATGGTGGGCGATGAAATCACCGTGACCGTATTGGGTGTAAAGGGAAACCAGGTCAGGATCGGGGTCAATGCGCCCAGAAATGTCGCGGTGCACCGCGAGGAAATCTACGCGCGTATCAAGGAAGAACAAAACCAGAAGGACGGGACCAATCAGCTTTAGGCCCGGACCAGCCTGAGAATCCCTGTTGTATATGCCGCCCCGGTTACCGGGGCGGCCTCAAACCGGTGTGATATGTCCCTTCCGCTGTGATCACAGGCAGGGCGGGTTTTCCCGCCAGGGAATCCATTCCTGCCGGATCCGTCGACAGGTTGGCCATTTCCTCCTGAATACCGGTATACTTCCGCCGTGATTATCAGGCCGCCTGAGCGGTTGTCCGCACGTCTGCTGGCAGGGTCCTGCGCGTACAGTACCCGTTCTGGAGAGATGGCCGAGAGGCCGATCACAGCGCCGCGGTAGCGGTGCGTTGAACGCCGGCTCGCAGGGCCGGCGGCCCGAAGGGCAAGGGGCGTGGCCCCAGGCAATCCCGACCGGGTTGCCCTTCGGCACAAACCGAATTGGAGAGGTGGCCGAGAGGCCGAAGGCGCTCCCCTGCTAAGGGAGTATGGGTCA
>CAZMAK010000126.1:0-5899 GCA_964564245.1 uncultured Ectothiorhodospiraceae bacterium
CGTGATCTGACACCACTGCCGTCCCACTCCGGTGCCGTCCCGCAAACCCCCTCTCCCTCCGGTGCCGTCCCGCAAACCCCCTCTCTCTCCGGTGCCGTCCCACAAACTCCCTCTCCCTCCGGTGCTGTCCCGCAAACTCCCTCTCCCTCCGGGAGAGGGTTGGGGTGAGGGGATCAGATCTGGTTAACTGCCTGAACTCTATCCCCTCATCCTGGCCTTCTCGGCAACTGCTCCCTGCGTTGCTCTACTACCGACATCCCTGCAGGCGTCCCGGAGGGCGAGGGAGTTTGTGGGACGGCAGTGATCCTGATTACAGGCCGTCTACTGTTTCAGCGTTCACGAAATGAAGATGCATCTTCCTGTCCTCTCCGATTTCTGCGGCAAATCGGCTGGCAGCAATATCGGCGTTCAATTCCATTTCGTCACCAGCAACCACGCACCGGAACCTGTTGAAGCCGTGCGCATCCCTGTCCTCTCTGCCTGAGGAAACAATATTGCTTATGGAATTCTGCAGTTCCTCGCTCGATTCCGGCCTGACGATGTAGATCAGCAGCGTATCTCCAATGTTGATTCTCGTGGCACCGGAAGTTATATCACCTTTCCTGGACCTGCTGACATCGATATTTCTGAACACCTCATCCGGGCACCCGCATCCAAGCACACCCCTGACGAATGCTGTAATCTGCTGATTGCTCCACGATTGATTCATGGTTAACCACACCGGTCTAAATGGCACCGGAGCACAATTGTTGCCTGGATAAGCAGGAATTGTGACCTGACACCATTCATTTGTTTCAATCTCCCTGTCGACAGCCTGCATGCGGGGCCGGCAATACTCCAGAGAGCTGGCCGGTTTCAGCGCCTTTCCAGCCAGCCCGGGCCGGCCCCAGGATAGCCATTTTATATCCAGGCAAGACCGAGCGGATTGTGCGGATCGATACCTTCCATGAAGGGCAGGTCGCGCCGCTCGTGCGTGAGCTGATAGACCAGGCCGATCCAGTTGCCGACAATGGCCTCGGCGGTGTCGTGCCAGGTGTTGTCGAGGCGTGCGGACACCAGCTGCTCGGGGAATTCCGGCACCGGAGTGCCGGCGTCGCGCGCCTGTTCCAGCCGCTGCCGGTACTCGCGGAGTATCGCCTGTTCGCGCGTCCTGAACAGGTTGTCCGGGAACGGCGGGTAATCCACGCGTGACCCGGCTGCGTAGCGCTGCACCTCGCGCTTGTACTCTTTCAGCAGCGACACGGTGTCGTATTCCGGGTGGCCCTGGAAATAGACGACACGGAATCCGTCCGGGCTGACCGCCAGGTGCACGCCCGCGACCGGGCTGTCCACCAGCACGTGCAGGCCGGCTGCGCGGAACTGCTCGATACTGACGTCATTGAAGCGCGAGTGCGGCACGTCGAAGCGCGTGTTGACGTCATTGACCAGCGGATGGTCCTTGTGCAGCACGCGGTGCGGAAACACGCCCCAGCGCTTGGCCGGCATGCCGCGGCGTTTCTTGTCGTACTGGAACTGCAGCGCCGCGTGGGTGGCCAGGCAGGAACACAGCACCGAGGTGACGTTTTCGGTCGCCCATTCGAACACCACGCGCAATGGCTCCCAGAACGGTTCCTGGGACAGGTCGGGATGGGTGACGTTGGCCCCGGTGATGATCAGTGCATCCAGTCCCCCGGCACGAAGCTGTTCGAAGGTGTCGTAGTAGCGATCGATGTACATACGCGCCTGTTCCCCGCGCGGGAGTTCCGGCAGTGTGAACGGGTGCATGTAGAACTGGGCGATGGGATTGCTCTCTCCCACCAGGCGGAAAAACTGCCGTTCGGTCGCGGCCAGTGCCGCGTCGGGCATCATGTTGAGCATGCCGATGTGCAGCTCGCGGATGGTCTGGTGCTGTGCCCGTCCGGGTTCAAGTATGGTCTGGCCCTCCTCGCGCAGGCGCTGGAAGGTGGGCAGATCCTTGTGGGCAACGATGGGAATGGGTCTACCCTCCGTTGTTGCGGGCGATGGCGCTCGACACCAGGTTGATGAAATCCTGCTCGTCGCGGACCGCCGCCACCTCGTGCGAGGTCACGGTATAGCCATGCGGGCGCGCGATGGCGTCATAACGCGGGATACGCGCGTGAAACAGGCGCGGGAACACCCAGCGGCAGAAGTCATCCGGTTCCACCTGCGCCGCGTACCCGAGTCCGTTCAGTTCGAGATATTCCCGTAGCTGTTCCGCGAGGAATTCGGGGCGGTAGTACAGCGGCTTCGGGCTGGTCTGGGCGCGGCGGATCAGCGCCTCCTCCTCGGCCGGCTCGGTCACCCGGATATACAGGATCAGCGAGTGCTTCACCAGCAGGTCGATGACGGCAGGCTCGTTGAGTTCGCAGAGACTGCCGCCCACATCGTTGACGAAATTATCGTAGCCGTAGATCTCCTGCGCCTTGCGGATGAACGCGGGCACGTCGCGCATGGCCGCGATTTCCGCATCGCGGTAGCGGGCCTGGCGCCGGGAGAATTCCTCCAGCGGCACACCGCCCAGCTCGGGATTGCCCAGCTTGCCGACAAAACTCAGCACCGGCCCCAGGTCGTCCACCTTGATGTTGTTGCTGATGTGGATCCAGTCGCGCCGCAGCAGGTCGCGCAGGAACGGCACCTGCATGGCCTGCTGCTTGATCAGGTCCAGGATCGGTTCGTCCAGGTAGCGGGTACCGATACGGTAGTCACCGGAGTAATGAAACCAGTTGTGGTTGCGCAGCAGCATGGACAGGTGGGTCTTGCCCACGCCCGACATGCCCAGCAGGGTGACGCTCTTGTGCTTCCAGGCGCGGAATTCATCAACGGTGAACTGCATGTCTCATGCTCCGGATCTCGACAGGTGCAAAGCATACCCAAGATGCGACATTGCGTCAGCAGCAAGAGAGGTTTCACGGTAATCCGGTTGCTTATATTTAAGTATACTGTCCCCAGAATCGGGTTGATTCCGGCAATGCAACGGGGATATCCTTTGCCCCTGTCCAGCCGCTACCGTCTCACCGCCAGTGCCCTCGCTCCTTACATTACTTACTCCATGGGAGTTCTCACCTGCCGTACTGCTTGCCTGCGTGACCGCGGCGGGCCTGTACTGGCGTGGTATGCGGCAGCGTCGCCGCGCAGGGCTCCGTACGGGTGTCTGGCGCACACTGAGCTTTTACATCGGCCTCGGGCTGGTCTACGGCGTCATGCAGACGTACGTGGATTATCTCTCCCAGCACATGTTCTGGGTGCACCGCGCCCAGCACCTGGTGCTGCATCACCTGGGCCCGTTCCTGATCATGCTCGCCGTCCCCCACGAAGTGCTTGGGCAGGGCCTGCCGGTGCACCTGCGCGACGGGGTGCTGTTGCCGCTGTGGCGCAGCCGGCCGGTGCGGCTGGTCTACCGTGTGGTGCAGAATCCGCTGGTTTCCCCGCTACTGTTCGTCGGACTGATTTTTTTCTGGCTGTTGCCCTCGGTCCACTTCGACGCGATGCTCAGCGCCTCGCGCTACCAGCTGATGAACTCGAGCATGCTGGTCGATGGCCTGCTGTTCTGGTGGCTGATACTGGATCCTCGACCGCCGCGCGAACACGGCACGCTGGGCTATCCGGCACGAATCCTGATGCTCTGGGCCATCATGCTGCCCCAGATCTTCCTCGGCGCGCACATCACGCTCAGCAAGACAATGCTGTACGACGTCTACAGCGTCTGCGGCCGGGCCTGGCCGATCAGTCCCATGAAAGATCAGCTGACGGGAGGCATCATCACCTGGATCCCTGCCGGCATGATGAGCGTACTCGCCATCCTGCTGGTGATTCGTCTGTGGATGCATCACAGTGCGCGCGTCGAGGCGGTTGCCGCTGCAGCCGAGCCCCTGGACGGCGAGTCCGCGCTTTCCCGGAGCACGTCATGAGGCGAATACTGTTTGGCGTGCTCGTGCTGGTGTCGGGTATCGTGGCCGCCCAGACCGCCCAGACCGCCCAGACCGCCCAGACCGCCCAGGACGCACCACCGCCGGTGACCGTCAGCCAGGCCCGCGTGCGCTGGCTGCCGGGTGACCTGCCCATGGCCGGGTATTTCGAGATCACCAGTCATGCGACGCGGCCGCTACGCCTGGTCGGCGCGACCAGCCCGGCCTTCGGGATGGTGATGCTGCATCGCAGTGTCGAGGAGGCCGGCGTGAGTCACATGGAGCACGTGGACGGCGTGACCCTGGACCCGGCCCGGTCGGTCATGTTTGCCCCGGGCGGTTACCACCTGATGCTCATGCAGCGCAGGCAGGACGTGCACGCCGGGCAGGAAGTGCCGATCACCCTGCGCTTCAGCGACGGAGCGACACTCACGGTCCGCTTCCGGGTCGCGGGGGTGGAGGGCCAATGAGGCTGAATCGTGCAGCCGCTGCCTGCCTGTCGGGTTTGCGACTTGCGCTGCTGGTGCTGACAGGCCTGCTCGCCGCCTGCAGCCAGAATACGCCGCCCTGGGGGCTGAAGGACCTTACCGGCCTCATGCCGCCACTGGATTTCACCCTTACCGAGGCCGGCAACGGTGCGACGGTGCATGGCAAGGACTTCCGCGGCAAGGTGGTACTGCTCTATTTCGGCTACACCCATTGCCCGGACGTGTGCCCGACCACGCTGTCCCTGCTGGGACGTGCGGTGGCGGCGCTGGGCAAGGACGCGGAGCAGGTACGGGTCCTGTTCGTGAGCGTGGATCCGGCGCGCGATTCCCTGGCTGAGCTGAAAACCTACAGCGCGGCGTTCGGGCCACAGGTCGTCGGGCTGCGCGGCAACGACGCCGAGCTGAAGGCGCTCACCAAGCGGTACCGGGTCACCTACGGCTACGGCAAACCCGACGCCCATGGCAATTACGAGGTCTCCCACAGCAGCGCAATTTACATCTTCGACCGCCAGGGAGAGGTTCGCCTGCTGGCCGGCCCCACCGACACCGCCCCGGTGATCACCACCGACCTGGAACGCCTCCTGAAATCCGGGGCCTGACCCGGGTAACCAGTGGTAAAACCGCGCCGGAACGGGCAACGGTCGCCGTCCCGAGTATCAAGGTGCCGGACAATGTATTCACGCCTGACGCAAGTCGTAAATTGTATCCGGCCCCATTACTGATCCGGGAAAGGTGAGGGAAAATAGATGGATAGATGATTTTCCCGGAGTTTGTGTTGTTCCGTTCCCTGGATAATCCCGCCCGTATAGTCCTTAAGTACGTTTCGCCCCGCCACTTTCCTGAATAGCATCTATATCCATACAGAGTGTCACCGTCGCACTGTTTCTGCAATGCCGCAGGGGTGCGCAAGCTGAATGCCAGAGAAGGCGCTGTGAATAACAATAAACACTCTGGGGTTGGTAACAATGGAAGTACCCAATGCATCCTGGTTGCCTGTACTTGCAATCATCCTGTCCGTACAGACCTCAAACCTGGGCGGGGCTGATACCTTCCGCCCCCTGGTTGGTGGTCGTGACAATGTACGAGTAACGGTGCACGCATTCACGCAACTGCATGCCGAACCGGGTTCGTCTGAAACCGTTCTGGATAACGCGGCTGAGGATCACTCCGTTGCCGGGACGGATGCCACGATGGAGATCTGGGACCGGCTGCGCGCAGGGTTCGGGATATCGAACGTGAGCGACGCGTCCGTAAAGGCCCAGGTCGATAAATTCCGGAAGCAGGCCTATTTCATTGCACAGATATTACAACGCAGCGAACCCTACCTGTTCCATGTACTCAGCCGCGTGGAGGAACGGGGCCTGCCTGCCGAACTTGCCTTGCTGCCGGTCATCGAGAGTGCCTATGATCCCTTTGCCCGTTCGCCGGCCGGTGCGGTCGGCATCTGGCAGTTCATGAAAGGCACCGCCGATGAGGCCGGGCTGCAAAGGAACTGGTGGTTTGACG
>CAZMAK010000127.1:0-3464 GCA_964564245.1 uncultured Ectothiorhodospiraceae bacterium
CATTTGAGGTGGTGACATTGTTGATCGGCATCAGGCTGGTTATCGGGTAGCGCCTGCAAGGCGCTCCTGCGGGTTGATTGATGCAGGAATGCAGGCAGGCGCGAATATACCGGCAGGTTGTGCGCGGATCACGCCCGCCTGCAGGGGGCGCAACGTCGGTGATGCCTGTCTTGTGTCAAACGCCGTACTGCGTCCGGTACGCCTCGATACGCGCCACGTCGTCCTCATGGCCGGGCTGCTCACGCAGGTATTCGAGCAGGTCGGCAAGCCGGATGATGCTGATGACCGGGACGCCCAGCGACCGCTCGACCTCCTGGATCGCGGACTGCGGCCCCTGGCCGCGTTCCTGGCGGTCCAGTGCGATCACCACGCCGGCGAGCTGTGCGCCCGCCTGACCGATGATTTCCACCGATTCCCGGATCGCGGTGCCGGCAGTGATGACGTCATCGATGATCAGCACCCTGCCGGTCAGTCCGGCGCCGACCAGGTTGCCGCCTTCGCCGTGGTCCTTGGCCTCCTTGCGGTTGAAGCACCACGGCACGTTGTGCCGGTGGTGATCGGCCAGCGCGATGCTGGTGGCGGCGGCCAGCGGAATGCCCTTGTACGCCGGTCCGAACAGCACATCGAAGGCAATGGCGCTGTCGGTGATGGCCTGTGCGTAGCAGCGGCCCAGCTGTGCCAGATGCTGACCTGTATTGAACAGTCCGGCATTGAAAAAGTAAGGGCTGGTGCGTCCGGATTTCAGGGTGAACTCGCCGAAGCGCAGTACACCGGCGCTGATGGCGAATCCGATAAACTCGCGCTGGTAATCTTTCATGGCTCCCGGTGCTGTCCTCATGGCCGCAGGCCGCTATCATACACACCCTGCCACCACGGTGAAGGGTCATGCGCATCATCACGGTCAACGTCAACGGCATCCGCTCCGCTGCCAGCAAGGGCTTCTTTGCCTGGATGACGGCCCAGCGCGCGGACGTGGTCTGCCTGCAGGAAACCCGGGCCCAGGTCGCGCAGCTGACCGACCCGGTCTTTCGCCCGCGCGGCTGGCATGCGTATTTTCACGATGCCGAAAAAAAGGGCTACAGCGGCGTGGCGATCTACTGCCGGCGCAGGCCGGACAGCGTGATCAGTGGACTGGGCTGGCCTGACGTGGACGCCGAGGGTCGTTATATCGAGGCCCGCTTCGGACCGCTCAGCGTGGTGTCCCTGTACCTGCCCTCGGGTTCCTCCGGCGAGGAACGACAGGCGGTCAAGTTCGCCTTTCTCGACCGCTTCATGCCGTGGTTGCGCGGCATCCGGCGCAAGCGCAGGCAATACATCCTGTGCGGGGACTGGAACATCGCGCACCGGGAGATCGATCTGAAGAACTGGCGCGGCAACCTGAAAAATTCCGGCTTCCTCCCGGAAGAGCGCGCCTGGATGGACGAACTGTTCGGGCCGGCCGGTTTTGTCGATACCTTCCGCGCCGTGAACCAGCTGCCGGACCAGTACACCTGGTGGTCGAACCGGGGGCAGGCGTGGGCGAAGAACGTGGGCTGGCGAATCGACTACCAGGTGGCAACGCCCGGTATCGGGGCAACGGTGCAGGGGGCGTACATCTACAGGGACCAGCGTTTTTCGGACCATGCGCCGCTGATCATGGATTATGACTACCACCTGTAACCGGGCGGCAACGGAGCTGCCGGCCCGGCAAACCGGATTCTAGCTGATCGTGAAGGTCGCCTTCCGGTTGTCGCCGGATTCGCTCTCCGACACGATGTCCTGGAAGTCATAATGGAGATCGCCGGTCGGTGCCTGGATGAAATATCCCTGTGCCAGACTGACGCCGAGCTCCCAGAGAATCGCCAGGCAGGCCGGACTCTCGACATTCTCCGCGATGGTGATGAGGTCGTGCTTCCTGGCGAGGTCAACGATTTCCCTTACCCTGGACAGGTTGCCACCCTTGCTGCCGACACTGCCGACCAGGCTGCTGTCGATCTTCAGGTAGTCCGCCCGGACCTGCTGCAGCAGTTGTGGCGGAGTCGACATGCTGTAGTGCTCGATGGCGACCTTGCAGCCGATTGCCTGCAATGCCTTGCTCAGCATCGAAAGATTCTTCAGGTCACTTTGCAGGATGTTCTCCGCCACCTCGAAAACGAGCTGTTCCGGATTGATGCGGTACTCGTTGAGCTTGTCGAGAATCCATACCGGTACATCATGGTCGGCGACGGATTGCCGGGTGAGCTTGATAAACAGCGTCATATCCATGCTGCGGTTTTCCGCCATCATTCTCATGATGCCTTCCATCACATGCAGGTCGATGTCCACGGCGTGGCCGGTCTTCTCCGCCATGGAGAAGAATTCGCCGGGCAGGATGAGATTGCCGCTTTCGTCCATGACCCTGATCAGCACTTCGAAGTGGCTGCCATGCTGGCTCTTGAGGCTGGTGATCGGCTGGTAGTAGATCCTGATCCGGTTTTCCTCCAGGGTCTTCGTGACCAGCTCTGCGTTGTTTTCCTTGTTGTCGAGGACGGCCATCTGGTCGGCCATTGCACTGCTGGCCAGTACCTGATTGCCACCGGAAGAGCGCGCCATCTGGGAGGCCAGCTCGGCGCGCGCGATCACGTCTGCGGCGTTCCTGTCATTGTCGCGTACCGAGCATATGCCGATGCTTGCCGTGGTGGTCAGTGACTGGCCGGAACAGTTGAACACCCGGTTTTCAATGGTGGAACGAATCTGCTCGGCCTTTTCCTGCGATGCCTTGTACTCCTCGTTGCCGCACAGCAGTACGAAGGTGTTGTCACCGGCGCGGGACAGCACGTCATCCCCGTCACACAGCGATGCAATAACACCGGCCACCTCGCTGATGAGCTGTTCGCTGTGCATGATGCCGATCTCGTCGCGGATCCCGGCAATGTTGTCCAGCATCAGGTGCACGACCGAGTTGCCCGCGCCGGGGGCGTGCTGGCCGCCCAGCAGCCGGTTCAGACCGGCGATAACCTCGGAGTGGCTGGCCAGGATGGACTGGTACGCAGCCTCTGTACTGACCGGCACGCCATGTGGCAACGTCGTATCGTCCGTGCCGCAAGCGACTGTCGACGCCTGCAGTTGTGCGAAATCCTGCTCCGCCTTCTGCAGCGCGGCCTGCAGGCCGGCCACTTCGTCCTGCAGGGCGGCGATCGTGTCAGCGGAAGACACCGACTGTGTGGAGGTTTCCCGCAGCGCCAGGACTTCCTGTTCAAGTCCGGACTGCTGCTGTGCGAAATCCTGCTCCGCCTTCTGCAGTGCGGCCTGCAGGCCGGCCACTTCGTCCTGCAGGGCGGCGATCGTGTCAGCGGAAGACTCCGACTGTGCGGCGGTTTCCCGCAGCGCCAGGACTTCCTGTTCAAGTCCGGACTCCTGCTGTGCGAGATCCTGCTCCGCCTTCTGCAGCGCGGCCTGCAGGCCGGCCACTTCGTCCTGCAGGGCGGCGATCGTGTCAGCGGAAG
>CAZMAK010000127.1:3564-5790 GCA_964564245.1 uncultured Ectothiorhodospiraceae bacterium
GCGGCCTGCAGGCCGGCCACTTCGTCCTGCAGGGCGGCGATCGTGTCAGCGGAAGACACCGACTGCGCGGCGGTATCCCGCAGCGCCAGGACTTCCTGTTCATATCCGGACTGCTCCTGCAACCTGGCGGTGAGGTTGTCCACCTCGGCGCGGGAGTTGTTCAGTGCGGATTCCAGGCTGGCCAGCCGTTCCAGCATCTCCGGCATGGCACCGGCCTCGGCGCTTGCGCCGGCACAGGCATTGCGGGCATCTTCCAGCGCGGCCTGCAGTGTCTCGACCTCGGTCTCGAGCTGTGTGGCCTTCAGTGCCGTTTCCTCCAGCATCCCATGCTGCGCACGGGCCGTTTCCAGCTCGTTGCCGAGTTCCCGTACCTGCTGCCTCAACTGCTCGATTTCCGCACTGCGATCCGATCGATCCACGGCCGCCGTGTCGTTGACCTCGAGCAGTTCGCGCAACCGGTCGATCTCCCGGGTCTTGTCCTGCAACGCCTTCTTGTGCACGGAATTTTCGGATACCGCTGACTCGTGCAGGGCGTGGTTCAGTTGTTCGAGCTTTTCGGCGTGCGCGCCCAGATCCGCGTTGTAACTGCGCAGCGATTCGAGTTCACTGCCGATCTCCTCGATCTTCCCGTTCAGGGTATGACGGGTGGCTTCATGGGAATGGGCCTCGTCCAGGAGCTTTCCGGACAGTTCCTGAAGTTCGCCCGTCAGTTGATCGATCCGGCCATTGAGCCCGTTGACCTCGTCCATGGCCGCGTCCAGCCTTGCCGTCAGGCCTGCGGCCTGTTCGTGCAGACCGGCGATGGTGTCATCGCGCTGCTGCAACTCGCTCTGCCGTTCCTCGAGCGTCCGCACGCTGTGGTCGTACTGTTCGCGCAGGGCCTGCAGCTGTTCGTTGAGTGCGTCGATCGCGGCCTGCCTGGCGCCGACGTCGGCGGCCAGGGCCCCGGCCTGCTCGTGCAGGGCCTGCAGCTGTTCGTTGAGTGCGTCGATCGCGGCCTGCCTGGCGTCGATGTCGGCGGCCAGGGCCCCGGCCTGCTCGCGCAGACCGGCGATGGTGTCGTCGCGCTGCTGCAGTTCGCGCCGCTGTTCCTCGAGCGTCTGCACGCTGTGGTCGTACTGCTCGCGCAGGGACTGCAGCTGTTCGTTGAGCGCATCGATCGCGGCCTGCCTGGCGTCGATGTCGGCGCCCAGTCCCTCGGCCTGCTCGCGCAGGCCGGCGATGGTGCCGTCCCGATCCTGCAACTCGGACAGCCGTTGTAGCAGTTCTTTTTCCGCAGCTTCGTACCGGGAGTCGAGTTCCTCGACCTGTGCGGCGAGGCGTTCTGATTCGATGACGAATTCATCCCGCGCCAGCTGCCGGTCGGTAGTGATCTGTTCGATCGAGTACTCCAGTTCCGACAGCCGGGATGTCAGCTCGAGAATCTCCGCGCGGCGTGCGTCCAGGGCGTCTTCCTGCTCCCTGGCCTGCTGCAGCAGATGTGCCTTCTCCGCATGGGTCTCCTCGATCCTGCGGTGGAGCTCGCTGCTCTGCCGGGAATGGGATTCTTCCTGTTCCTGTCGCCTGCCGACCTCCTCGTCTAGAGCGGCCTTGATGCCGGCGATGGAAGCATTCAGCTCTTCGATCCTTGCCGTGCGCTCGGCAAGCAGCTTGCGCGATGATTCAACTTCGTAGAGTGCGGTGTTGAACGCGGCGTTGAACTCCCTGGCGGCCGCCTGCAGATCGCCGATGTCCGGTCTCCCCAGGTCCACGTCCACCTCCAGCGGACCGTCCACCGTGTCCATGCCCGGCGTTGCCGCGCCGGACGAGCTGCCGTCTGCCGGTTCTGCCGGCATGGCCTGCTCGGTGAATCTCTCATCTGACACGGTTTCGTTATTCATCGTTTGCTCCGCTTCGGGTTCTTCCCTGTCGCAATCGGGTGGTGGAAATTCACGGTTGCCTGCCTGTGAATGACCGGTCGTGGTTTCGGGTCTGCCCATCAGTCTGGAAAGGATCGTGCGCACCGCGTTATCTGCCTCAAATCACCGTTGCATGAGAAGGCCTGCATCGAGCGACCTATCGGCCTGCCGGCCGTTTACTTTAAAAGAAAGGGTGTACAAGTTGACCGCGGTTCAATGCCTTACCCGAGGCGGCCGGCCGGCGGGCGGGCGGATGCGGGGTGGATTGCCAGGACAGGAGAAGCGGCCGTTCAGGGTGCGGAATGGCCGGGTTTTGCGGCCGGCCGGG
>CAZMAK010000128.1:0-5777 GCA_964564245.1 uncultured Ectothiorhodospiraceae bacterium
TGCCTGCATGCCAAGTGCCTGCCTGAGCTCATCCAGGTGCCGTTCATAATTGCGCCAGCGTCCGACCGAGTGTGTATACATCGGCCGGCGTACCTGGTCGTAGCTGGCGGTTGCGACGTAACGCCGGTTCTCGTGGAATTGCAGGCAGCGTTCGTCCCACGGCAGTCCGCAGAATTCGACCAGCCGGCGGCTGACGGTTTCCTGGTCGGCCACCAGCTCTTCGTAACGGACTTCCATAATATGCGTGTTGATCAGGACGTTGTTCCAGTTCTCCATGATCCTGCGGTAGCCACTGTAATAGGTACCGAGGTGGGAAAGGTCGTACGCGTACGGGTGATGTTCGGAGAAATCCTGGAAGTATGCGGACAGGCAGGTGTCCAGCGGGTCGCGCACGCAGTGGATTACGCGTGCTCCCGGCAACATGAGCTCGATCAGCCCCAGGTAGCTGAATCCCAGCATCTTGTCGGTGACGCGCAGGGCATCCGCTGACAGTGCCTGCAGCCTGTCCAGGTAACGCCTGGCCAGCAGGTCGAGGTGGGCGGTCGTCAGCTGGGCCATGTTTTGCGGGAATGGCTCGCTGGTGCCGACGAGGCCCTGCACGCTGTGCGCCAGCTCACCGATATCACTGAGTTCGCCGGCGCCGAATACGGCCGGATGGCTGGACAGGATCTGTTCGACCAGCGTCGTGCCCGAACGCGGCATGCCGGTGATGAATACCGGACGCTCCGAACGGATGCCGGCACGCGGCAGGCGGGCCATGAACTGCCAGCTGGTCAGTGCAATGAAGGATTCGACCTCCAGCCTGTGCTGTACCGGGTCGAAGCCGCATTGCTTCAGCCGGTTGCCCTGCCGGTAATGGTCAAATGCGTTGTCGTATTCCTGCTCGCTGTCATACAGTTTGCCCAGTCCGAAGTGCAGGTTCACCAGGGTGCCGGTGGGGCGTTCCGGCTGTTGATCCAGTGCCTTCTCCAGCAGGTCGATCGCCTCGGTATTGCGGCCGACCCGGCTGCTGATATTCGCAAAGGCCATGATGACATTGTCGGTAATCCGTCCGGATTCCAGCAGGGGGTGCAGCAGTTCATAGGCGCGCCCGGTATCGCCCTTGCGGGTCGCGATCTGTGCGGCCAGCGCGGTTGCCTCGTCATCACCGGGCTTCAGCCGCAGCGCCGCGTTACACGCGTCTTCAGCCTCCTGGTGCCGGTCCTGGGCCATCAGGGAGGCGGCAAGTCCGACCAGGGCCGGCACGGAGTCGGGCGCATTCTGCAGGGCCTGCCGGAACAGGTCGATGGCTTCCTTGTGTCGCCCGAGAGAATAGAGCAGTTTGCCGATGCGGGTCAGGGCGAGGGGGTGGCCCGGTTCGATGCGCAGGGCCGCGCGGAAACTCTCCAGTGCCGCGTCGTGCCTGCCCTCGGACTGGAACAGCCGGCCCAGCGCCAGCGGGTATTCCGCCTCGTCGGGATTCATCCGCAGGGCGGCCCGATAACTCTGTTCCGCCTCGTCCGGCTTGCCGGCCTCGCGCAACGTGTTGCCCAGGATCACTCGCAGGCCGGGATCGTCGGGCGCGATCGTGGTGGCCGTGCGGTAGGCCTCGGCGGCCTCGTCCGGCCGGTGCAGCTGACGCAGCAGAAAGCCGAGGTTTTTACAGGCCGGCAGATAATCCGGTTTGAGCGCGACGGTCCGGCGGTAGGCGTCCACGGCCTCTTCCAGCCGGCCCAGACCCTGCAGGATTTCCCCGATATAGAAGTGTGTCAGCACGCGTCCGGGCGCATGTTCCAGTGTTTTCCGGTAGGCGTCGATCGCCGCTTCCTTCCTGCCCAGTTCATCCAGTATCCAGCCGGTACCGTAGTGCGCGGCGGCGTGCCCGGGCTTCAGTGCCAGCACCTGCCGGTAGCAGTCGAGCGCCTCTTCCCGTTGCCGGTTTGCGTGCAGTGCCTTGCCCAGTGTCATCAGCGCACGAATGTTGTCCGGTTGCAGTGCCAGTGATTTGCGGCAGGCGGCAATGGCCTGCTCCGGTTCCCTGAGGCGCAGCCAGGTCTCGCCCAGCTGTACCCACGTAAGCGGATCGTCGGGCCTGCGCTCAAGAATGTCGCGATACATCTCCATGGCCAGCCGGAGCTTCCCGGACAGGGCCAGCGTGCTTGCCAGGCAGGACATGGCCATGATCGACTCCGGGTCCAGTTCCAGTGCCCTGCGCAGGGAGCGCTCGGCAAGGTCGTTATTACCGAGTTTCTGCTGGCATGCGCCGAGCCTGATCCAGGCATCGATGTTGCCGGATTGTTTTTCGCACAGTACGCCGTAGATGGCGGCCGCCTCCGCGTAGCGGCCTGCCCGGTACATCGCGGCGGCACTGGCTGCGTTACTGTCTTCGGGTTTATGCATGGTTTCGGGCGGTGCCTTCTGGCCGGAGCCTGCCAGCAAGGCCCGGTGCTTTCCGTCTGCTCAATGGTCGAGATTCAGTGCCCGCGCAAGCGGTACCAGCTGCGCCGCGTAGTTCTTCCAGCGGCCGGCCGATTGGCGGTACATCGGTTTGCGCACCTGGTCGTAGCTGGGTGTGTGTACGTCCCTGCCGGTTTCGTGAAAGGAGAGACACCGTTCATCCCATTCCAGCCCGCAGAAAGTGATCATCGAGCGGATGACCTGTTCGGGCCTGGCCACCAGTTCCTCGTAACGTACATCCATTATCGGGATATCGAGTACCGACTTCCAGTAATCCATGATCGCCGTATAGGCCAGGTAATAATCGGCCAGTTCCACGAGATCGGTCGTGAAGGTCATCGAGGAACCGAAGCGCTGGAAATAGATGGACAGGCAGACGTCGCGCGGATCGCGCTGCATGTGGATGACGCGGCCATTCGGAAACAGCCGTGCAATCAGGCCGAGGTGCCAGAAATTCGTGGGCATCTTGTCGACCACGCGTTGCGCATCGGCCGACCGGAGCGCCAGGGTATCGAGGTAGCGAACCGCCGCGGCCGACAGTTCCTTCGTGTCCAGCCGTTCCAGGTACTGTAACGGGTGTGAATCGGCTTTCCCGCTGCCCAGTGCCCGGGCGATATCGTCGATGTCGGGGAGTTCCCCCGCCCCGTACACCGCCGGGTGACTGGACAGGATCTGCTCGGCCAGGGTCGTGCCGGATCGTGGCATGCCGACGACGAAGACCGGGCGTGCACTGTCATTGCCGGAGGGTGGCAGACCCTGCCAAAAGTCCCGGCCATGCCGTTCCGCCCAGGCCTGCACCGCTGCCTTTCCGGTGAACCGGAGCGGCGCAGTCTTCAGCAGGTGTGCATTCAGTACACGCTCCAGCCGGTTGGCTGCGCTGTAATGTTCGAATGCAGCCGGGTATTCATGCAGGTGGTCGTATTGTTTGCCAAGCTCGGAATGCAGCCTGATCTGCCGGGACGTGTCCAGTCGTCCTTCCGCAAGGGCCTGTTCCAGCCGGTGTATTGCCTGCCGTTCATTACCGAAATGTCTCGACAGTGCGGAATACGCCTTCAGTACCAGCGGGTTGCTGCTGCCTTTGTCCAGCAGCGGTTGCAGCAACCGCAATGCCGCGTCGAATTCGCCACGGATTTCGAGCAGTTCGGCAATGCTGCCGGCGACGTTTTCGTTGCCCGGACGAATTTCCAGCGCCTTGCGGAAGTTCTCCAGTGCCACGTCGAAATCGTGCCGGTGCCGGTGAATACGCCCCAGCAGGTAATGTGCATCGAAAAAATGCGGGTTGATTTCCAGTGCCTTCGAGGCATGTGCGATCGCCATGTCGAAATGTTCCTGCAGCATGTAGAGATCACCCAGGTTGCAGAGTATCTGTGGATGCCCTGGATGCCGGGTGTTTACCGCTGCAAGCACTTCCTCTGACTCGGCCAGCCTGTGCAGCGCCAGCAGCGTGGCGCCGAGGTTACCCATGGCCTCGAGATAACCGGGTTTCAGCTCGATTGCACGGCGGTAACTGGCAGCCGCGTCGTCGAGTCTGCCCACGGTCTGGAAGGCATTACCGAGGAGATAGTGGGTTTCCGCGTAGGCGGGATCGAGTGTTGCGGCGGCCTGGTACGATGCAATGGCGCCGTCGAGATCGCCGGTGCTATGCCGGATCGACCCCTGCAGATGGTGGGCAAGTGCGTTCCCGGGTGCCAGGGCAAGCGCCTGCCGGCAGTTTTCCATTGCGGCGCTGAAATCGCCCAGCTTGCGGTTGACGAGTGCCAGGTCCAGCCTTGGCTCCGGCTTGTCCCGCGCCGACCGGCAGAGCTGCTCGTACATTGTGCGGGCTTCCGTGAGCCGGTTTTCCCGCAACAGTTGCCTTGCCTGCTTTATCCTGGAACGGAATAGGGTATTGCTTCGACTCATGGATGATTGTGCGCTGATTGATCGATCCCGCAGGCGTCGCCCCGGCCCGTGCCATTCCCGCATGAAATACCGGTCGCCGCAACAGGCAGTATACCTGCCGGGTGCAGCGGGGCATCCCGTCGGCGAGGCGGGTCAAACCCGTGGTGCCGGGCGGTAAACGGTCCGGCTGACAGGATTCTGTACTGGCGCCGGCTCGATCCGGCAGACAGGGGTCTTCCGGCTGCCCGGCGGCATTGTGGAGCGGACGGCGAACGGGCAGCAATGTTGTGAAATTTCCGTTTAATGTCGTGATTTGTCGCCATTGTCACGCCTGGAGACAATAACTGGACAATTTCTGCCGGCTATGGATAATTGGGCGCACCAGCGGGCATACCTGTTCAAGGTATTCGCATCTTGCCAGGTACTGCAGCAAACTATCCTGAATCTGCCGGCATATTACATGAAACACGTCCTGGTCCTGAATGGTCCCAACCTGAACCTGCTGGGAACCCGTGAGCCGGCACACTACGGGGCAGTCACACTGCAGCAGATCATCACCGGTTTGCAGGCCCAGGCACACGCGGCGGGGATCGAGCTGTCCAGTTTCCAGAGTAACGCCGAGCATGAGCTGATCAGCAAGATCCAGGAATCCGCATCACAAGATATTGATTTTATTATAATCAATCCTGCCGCGTTGACGCATACCAGTGTCGGCCTGCGGGATGCGTTGCTGGCGGTGGCAATCCCGTTCATCGAAATTCACCTTTCCAATGTCCATGCCCGTGAGGCGTTCCGGAAACAGTCCTTTTTCTCGGATATCGCGGTTGGCGTGATCTCCGGGCTTGGCCCGGTCGGCTACGAGCTGGCGTTGATTGCCGCAATTCGGCTGCTGGCGGAACGAACCTAGGGCGCAGACGAAATACGTGCGTGTCAAACACCAATCCGGACAGGACTGACTATGGATATACGCAAGGTCAAGAAACTGATCGAACTGCTGGAAGAATCACAGATAGCCGAGATCGAGATCCATGAGGGAGAGGAATCCGTGCGTATCAGTCGCATGGGTCAGGGAATGCCTGCCATGCCGGCATTCTATCCGGGGTTTCAACCTGCATTGGCGGCTCCGGCCGCGCCGCCCCCGGCTGCAACGGAACACGCGGCCGAGCCCGCCGCCCCCGCTGGTCACCAGGTGACCTCGCCCATGGTCGGTACCTTCTATGAAGCACCTTCGCCAGGCGCGAAGCCCTTCGTCTCGGTGGGACAGACCGTCAAGACCGGTGACACGCTGTGCATCATCGAGGCCATGAAGATGCTCAACCAGATCGAGGCCGACAAGGCGGGTACCGTTTCCGCAAGGCTGGTCGAGAACGGTCAGCCGGTCGAGTTCGGCCAGGCCCTGTTTGTGATCAGCTGATGCTGGAAAAGGTCGTCATCGCCAACCGGGGCGAGATCGCCCTGCG
>CAZMAK010000129.1:0-5630 GCA_964564245.1 uncultured Ectothiorhodospiraceae bacterium
GCCTGCATCCCTGCAGGCGTCCCGGAGGGAGAGGGAGTTTGTGGGACAGCTGTGATACCGGATATTGACCTTCCCTCGACCTGGATAGCCAGGATGACGGGAGGGATTCCATGGGACATCAGTGGTTCAGGTACCCTGGAATCTCGCCCGGAATTCCGCGCCGGGTTCCCGGTTGACCACATCCACCTCGGCGCCCATGGACCGGGCAAGTTGATGGACCAGTGCCAGACCGATACCGGTACCGACGGTCTCGCGGGTGAGTTCACTCTCCGGACGGTAGAAAATCCTGAAGATCTTTTTCATCTGGTTGCCGGGTACACCGGGGCCGTAATCCCGCACACTGAACTGCACGTGACCGTCACGCAGTCGCTGGCAACTGATATCGATGACTTTCCGTTCGGCGTTGCCGGAAAACTTGATGGCATTGTCCACCAGGTTGATGAAGATCTGGATGAACCAGTCCGGATCGGCCTGGATGGTGACTCGCCCGGCTTCCGGATCGCACGACAGGTTAAATTCGAAACCCGCCCGTTCGATCTGCGCGGATACCCGTGAGCGGACGCCATCCATCAGTTCGGCCACGGACAGGGGTTTCAACTCGACCTGCCGGTGATTGCGCGTCATGCGCGCCAGCTGCAATACATTGGCGATCAGCCGCGACAGGCGCTCGCTCTCCTCGAAGATATAATCATAGTAGACCCGTTTCTTTTCCTCGGAGGCCCAGCCCTCGCGCAGCATCTCGCCATACATCCGGATCGAGGTGAGCGGGGTTTTCAGTTCGTGGCTGACAGCGGAGACGAAGTCCTGCTGCTGCCGGGTCAGGTCGATCTGTCCGGCCCCGAGCCGGTACATCAGGTAAAAACCGCCACACAGCACCAGCAGCAGAATCACCGCCAGCCAGATAATCACCCGGCCACCGGCACCGGCCGGCAGCCGGTTGATACTGAGGATCAGTTCCACATCACCCAGTGGCGCGGACAGGTGCGTCCGATACAGCAGCGTACCGCGCAATGCGTCGGCACTGGACAGATATTCCCGTGCACTCCCCCCGCTGAAGGCCGCGATCACATCTCCCCGATACGCGACCACCAGGTCACTCATGTCTGACAATGCCGTGTCCATGAACATCGTTTCGACCAGGCCCCGGATAAACGGCTGTTGTTCAAGCAAGGCCCCCTGTATGTAACGCTGACCATCGCGCCAGACCTTGCGGAACAGGACAAAATGGCCACTGTCGAGCAGACTGAACTCGAATGGATCGATCTCGCTCTCGAAGGTACGAATGCGGATTTCGTGCTCCGGCACGGACTGTGCCGGCTGGTCGGCCGCGCGCGTGGCGGAAGAATATGTGCTCATGGATTGCTCCGCCGTTTCAGGCAGTGCGCTGCGCTCCTTGCGCGCACGCCTGGCGGTTGCGGGTACTCCACCCGCGCCCTGGCGCTGTATTGCTGCGGCGGAATCGGACTGAAAACGATCATCCAGCTTGAGTTCCTCGACCCGGCCCAGTGCATTGGCCACCTGCAGTTTCTTCTCCCGTTCGGGAGCGACGCTGCCCTGATTGAGGCGGTCGAAGGCGGCCTGGCCCGTCGCGGCCGGCTCGGCCGGTGCCACCATCGCGCTGGCCGCTCGATGATCCGGCGCGGCCAGCGAAGGGGTGGCCGGACTTGCCGCCTGCCCGTCACGGGGCACTGCGCCGGCGGGCACTGCCTCCACGACGGCCTTCCCGCCCGTTCCCCTGCCGGCCGCACCGCCCTGCACCAGCCGGTTGCTGCTGAGGATCTGCTCGATTTGCTGTTGCAGTGCCAGCCGCTGTTTCAGTTCACCGGCGGAAATTCCGTAGTTCGACATCGTGCCTGACGCGGGTGGCACCAGCGGCGTGGTGAATTTGCCGCTGGCATCGACCTGGAAGTAACCGACCAGGCCGGGAACGGCTGATGCAGGCGGCCAGGCCGACAACGGTGAGCGCTGCACAAAACCGGTGGCCGGATCGCCCGCCACGTTCAGGAAGGCATAATCGGCGAAGGAACGCGCTTCTTCGGTATTGACGAGTTGCACGATCCGTCCATCGATGCGCGCCGCCAGTTCCTCCGCCAGCACCCGATGCTGGTGAAACGCCTCCCACTTCAGCTGGCTGTAGGCCTGGTAGACCAGAATCCCGGTCGGTACGGCCAGCGCAAGAAAAAACACACTCATCCACCAGCGCAGTCGTTTCCGGTCCAGCCCTGTGATCGAGGTGTTTAACATGGCGGATCCATATCGACCTCCTTCAGTCCGCTACCAGCCGATAGCCGGCCCCGCGCACCGTGACGAGGTAACGCGGGCTTGCCGGGTCCGCTTCAATCTTGCGCCGTAACTTGGCGATATGAATATCCACCGTGCGGGTTTCCAGATCGACATGCTTCGCATAGCCCCAGACCTTCGCCAGCAACTCATCCCGGGGCACCGGCCGGTCCGGATTCAGCCGCAGATACTGCAGCATCTCGATCTCGCGGCGGGTGAATGACAGGGCCTCGTCACCGCGCCGGCCCTGCAGAGTACGGCAATCCACCTCAACGTCATCACCCAGCCTGAGTACGGCATCCTGTTCGACGCCGATGCGTGAGCGGCGCAGCACGGCCTGCACCCGCAGCACCAGCTGCGCAACCGAGAACGGTTTGGCCACATAGTCATCGGCGCCCAGCGACAGGCCCTGGATGATGTCCTCATCGGAACTTTTTGCCGTCAGCATGATGATCGGCTGGTCGCGGTCCCCGGCACGGATGCGATTGCAGATTTCGAAGCCGTCCATCCCCGGCAACATGACGTCCAGCAGGATCAGGTCAAAACGTCCGCTCAGCGCCATGTCCAGCCCCGTCCGGCCGTCGGTTGCACACTCGACATCGTAGCCGTGATAGACCAGCACATCCATCAGACCGGTACGGATGGCTGCCTCGTCTTCAACGATCAGCAATTGAATCTTGCGTTGCATGTACTTTCTGTCCTGCCGGTATTCGTCTGGCACCAGCGACCGGAGCACCGGTCGCACGTTACCGTTTTAAAGCCTACCAGCTCACCCGGCCATCGGCATGTAAAACTTTTGTAAATATCCCGCTGCAGGTTTTACCAAACCCTGTCTACCACCTCGCTGCCGGTCCGCCCAGACTGGATTCACACCCGAACCAACCCCGCAGGAGGTAACCCGCATGGCACTGATCACACGCGTCTCGCGCCTGTTCCAGGCCGATTTTCACGCAGTACTCGACCGCATCGAGGAACCCGCGGTATTGCTGCGACAGGCGGTCCGCGAGATGGAAGCGGAACTGGCCCGCGACGAGCAACACAGCAGGCAGTTACAGCAGGCATACCGGCAGCTCACCGGCCGCGAAGCCGAGCTCAACCAGTCGCTGCAGGAAATCGAAAGGGAACTCGATACCTGTTTCGAAGCAGGCAATGACGATCTCGCCCGTGCCTGCATCCGGCGCAGGCTGGAGGCACAACGGTTCGGGAAACATCTTGCCCGCCAGCGTGCTGCCACCAGGACAACGCTGGATGATCTCGACACCCGGCTCGGCGAAAACCGTTCGCGCCTGGACAGCATGCGGCAGAAGGCCGAACTGCTGGCCGGGGAACACGCCCGTCCCGCGGACGACCGGGGTATCCCGGAAGTCACCGTGCGCGATGAGGACGTGGAACTGGCCTTGCTGCGCGAAAAACAGCACAGGAGCCGGTCATGAAACAGCCCACGTTTCTTGAAGGCGTCGCCGTCGCGCTTGCCGCCAGTCTGGTTGGCAGTGTGTTATATACCGCCCTGGACACATTGTTTCCCGGCGTTCCGGTCGTACGCCTGCTGATCGCCGGACTCGGCCTCGCCTACCTCGTCTACCTGCTGGGCCGCAGTACCGAGCGTGTCGGACGGGTCACGGCCGCTGCAGCCTGGTTAGTGGTGGCGGGCGTACTCTGGTTCACCCACCCGCCCCTGCTGCTCTATGTGTGCGCACATCTGGGCACCCTCTGGCTCATCCGCTCGCTGTACTTCTATTCCAGTGCGCTGTCCGCGCTCGCCGACCTGGGACTGAGCGGCCTGGGCCTCGCCGCCGCCGTCACGGCGCTCGCACGCACCGGCAGCGTATGGCTCGGCATCTGGAGTTTTTTCCTGGTGCAGGCGCTGTTTGTCGTCATCCCGAAAAGTGTCCGGCGTACCTCCGGCACCGGGCGGACCGGAGAAGACCGCTTTCAACACGCGTACCGCGCTGCCGAGTCGGCCGTGCGCAAACTCTCATCCAGCCACTGAACCTTCAAGGAGACACTCCAATGAAATCGAAACTCATCGCACTGGCATTATTTGCCTGTACCACCGCCACGGTCGTGCTGTTACCGGCCTACCAGAGTGCAGGGGGGATTACCCCTGCCGATCCGCCGGTCGCCGATCCGGTCAGCACGAACCGGTCCCGCATCGACGTGGTGTTCGTACTGGATACCACCGGCAGCATGGGAGGGCTGATCCATGCCGCGAAGGAAAAGATCTGGTCCATCGCCACCACCCTGGCCTCTGCGCAGTCCGCGCCTGAGATCAGGATGGGACTGGTCGCCTACCGTGACCGTGGCGATGCCTATGTCACGCGCGTCGTGGACCTGTCCAGTGATCTGGACTCCATGTACGCCACCCTGATGGACTTCCAGGCCAATGGCGGCGGCGACGGACCGGAAAGCGTGAACCAGGCGCTGGATGACGCCGTGCACAAGATGTCCTGGAGCCAGCAGGCAGGGACCTACAAGGTCGTGTTCCTGGTCGGCGACGCCCCGCCGCACATGGATTACCAGGACGACGTGAAATACCCCGCCACACTCCAGGCAGCAAAGGCAAAAGGTATCGTCGTCAATGCCATCCAGTGTGGCCAGACGGGAGACACCACGCCGGCATGGCAGCAGATTGCCAGACTGGGTGACGGCCGCTATTTCCGGGTGGAACAGGCCGGCAACGCCGTGGCGATTGCCACCCCGTTTGACGAGAAAATCGCCAGCCTGTCGGAACAACTGGATGCCACACGCCTGTACTACGGCACCGCGAAGGAAAAGAAACAGCAACAACACAAGGTCGAGGCAGCCGAAAAACTCCACGCAGCTGCATCGGTCGAGTCCCGCGCAAGACGGGCGACGTTCAATGCCTCGGCAAGCGGTGCCGCCAATTTTCTCGGCAAGGGGGAACTGGTGGATGAAGTGACCAGTGGGCGCGTCGACCTTTCCAGTATCGATAAGGACATGTTGCCGGCACCCATGCAGGCCATGGCCCCGGAAGCACAGGCCGCCGTCATCAAAGAGACGGCCGAGCACCGCAACGAACTCAAGCGCCAGATCACTGAACTGGCGCAGCAACGTGCGGCCTACCTGGCCAAAAAAGTGGAGAAGGCCGGCGGCGCCGAGGACTCCCTGGATGACCAGATCTACCGTACCGTGCGCGAGCAGGCCGGAAAACTGGGCCTGAGCTACCAGGCCGACGCGCCGGCGTACTGAGTCGTTGCACACACGGCCCGGCAATCATGCCGGGCCGTGTGTGCACAACCGGTGCACCCGGGTGTTATCATTCACAGCCACTACCGTCCCATATAAATCCGTTGAACCATCAGCAAGTCTTTCACCATGCACAACCTTGC
>CAZMAK010000130.1:0-5604 GCA_964564245.1 uncultured Ectothiorhodospiraceae bacterium
CATTGGCGTCCATGATTCCCCTGGTTAATGATCACCGGTTCAGGATCACTGCTGTACCACAAACTCCCTCTCCCTCCGGGAGAAAGGACGCACGGTTTGTTCAGCCGGGGTTGAATTTCATGTCCCAACCTGGTTACTCACCTGCAAGGTCGTGCATAGTGAAAGACTTACTGATCGTTCAACGGATTTATATGGGACAGTAGTGGTTCAGGATACATGTTCCCCTTCAAACTGAAACGCTCCACCCGCGGCCTGCTGCTGTGGGTTGCGAGCCTGCCCACCGTGGCGTTACTGCTTGCACTGCTCTACATGGCGGGTATGAACTACCTCGAGGGCAGCCCGCGTGGTTTCTGGTGGAGCCTGGAGTGGGCGGCGGAGACGCTTACCACCACCGGTTACGGCGCCGATTCACACTGGAACAGTCCTGCGTTGGTGCTGCTGGCGATCGTCGGGCAGTTCCTCGGGGTCTTCCTCGTGTTTCTCGTGTTCCCGATCTACGTGATGCCCTTTTTCGAGGAACGCTTCGAGGGGCGTATCCCGGGTGCGCTGCCGGTGATGGCGGGCAGGAAGTGTGTGCTGCTCTACCAGTATGGCCCGGCCGTGGCGATGCTGGTCGACGACCTCGCGCGCTTCGGACGCCATGTAGTCGTGCTCGAGGAGGACCGCGAGGTCGCACGGCGACTCATGGAGCGGGGGATCGAAGTGGTGCACGCCAGTCTGAGCGACGAGCATCTCGACCTGGGCCCGCTGTGTGGGGCCGAGGCCATCGTCGCCAACGGTGAGGATCACAACAACACGGCGCTCATCCTCATCGCCCGCGAACTGGGCTTCAAGGGTCAGATCTTCGCCCTGGTCGATGAGCCCCTGCATCGCCACCCGGTTCAGACCGCCGGCGCGACCGCCGTCTACACGCCGCGCCATGTGCTGGCGGCGGCACTTGCGGCGAAGGCGAGCCGGCGCATCCAGCGGCGCGTGAGCGGCCTGCAGCAGATCGGTGCCCACGTCACGCTGGCCGAGATGCGCATTCACCCGCAGAGCCAGCTTGCGGGACGTACGCTGGTCGACGTGCAGATCCGGGAACGGTTCGGCGTGACGGTGGTGGGGCGCTGGGTCGAGGGCGAGTTCCAGCCGGGGGTCAAAGGGGACGCCCGGCTCGAGTCGGGCAGCATCATCGTCGTGATCGGGAGTCCCCAGGGTGTGGAGCGACTGGGTGAGCTCATGACGCCGCTCCGTCAGGGCGGGAAGATCGTCATCCTCGGTCACGGCGAGGTGGGGCGCAAGATCGTCGAGCTGCTGCACGACGCCGGCGAGCCGACCACCGTCATCGATGTCACGGATTGGCCGGGTGTGGATGTCGTGGGTAACGCGCTCGATCTCAATACGCTCGAACGTGCCGGGGTGCGGGACGCCAGCGCGGTGGTGCTTGCGCTCAGCAACGACAACGAGGCCCTGTTCGCGGCCACCGTGGTACGCGATTTCGCGCCCCAGGTGCCGCTGATCGCCCGGGTCAACCAGGCACAGACCGTAAAAAGGCTCTACCGGGCCGGCACCGACTTCGCGCTCTCCATCGGCCAGGTAGCGGGTCAGCTGCTTGCCCACCAGATGCTTGGCGAGGACTACGTGAGCCTGGAACCGATGGTGAAGATCGTCAAGGTCGACGGGACGTCACTGGCTGGCCAGCATCCCCGTTGCATCGGCCAGCGCGGCTGCGCGGATGTGCTCGTCGTGGCGCTCGAGCGGGGCGAGACGGTGGTGGCGGAGTTCGATGACGCGTTTCGTATCGAGGCCGGCGACGCCCTGTACCTGTGCGGTGACCCCGGCGCCCTGGATGTCTGCTTCACCGGGCTTCCTGATATCCGGCCGCGACCACCCGCAGCCGGCAATGCGGCGTAGCCATTCGTGAGGCCGGCGACGATTGCCCTGCTGATCCGCATGCGAAAGTCCCTGATCCAGCCGTTGCTGGCCACGCTCGTCATTGCGCTGTGCCTTGCCGCACCCCACGCCGTGGTGCTTGCAAAGGACAGTGGTCCCGGCGAGGTCCTGCCCGATGCCTGCCAGACCGGATGCGTCAGTGCATACGGTACCCTGCTGGGTACTGCAGCCGGTGGCGTGCCTGCCTACTCCAATTGCAGGGCGGACTGTGTAGTGTTCGTCCCCAATACGGAGGCGGGCGTCTATACCGGCATCCGGTGGCAGTGCGTGGAGTTCGCGCGCCGGTGGTTGCTGCAGCACCAGGGCGCGGTATACGGCGACGTCGACGTGGCGGCGGACATCTGGGACCGGATCGACCACCTGGAACGGGTTGCTGACCGGAGTGCCATACCACTCGTCGCGTATCCCAACGGATCGCGGCAGGCCCCTGCGGTCGGGGATCTGCTGATCTATGCAAGGGCCTTCCTCGGTACCGGCCATGTGGCGGTGGTTACCGGCGTGGACCTGGCCACGCACAAGGTGCGGGTGGCCGAGGAAAACTATCTCAACCGGAAATGGCCGGGAGACTATGCACGTGAGATCGAACTGGTCGTCCGGGACGGCAGGTACTGGTTGCTCGATGCCTATCTGCTTGGCTGGAAACATGCCGCCGGGTGAAACAACCGGCCGGACCGGATTCCGGGTGCGGCAAGATCCCTGCAGCCACTGCGGATCCGCTGCCCTCGCCAGTCAGTGGATCGACCGGTCGCGATTTGCCGTGATGATGGGTGCGCTTGCCTGCGGCAGGTAGCAAGCTGCGGCCTGTCGGCGGACCTTACACACGGAGATCGGTCGCGGCACGATTAACCGGTTGTTTTTTCTGCATGTTGTGTCCGGCGCGTCCGGTTGAGGGGGGCGCCTGTTGTCGGCGGAACTTACATAAAAACAAACCGGCGCAAGGCGCTGTTTTTCAATGAGTTGTTCTGCATGGCATTTTTTCTTCTGGCACACGATTTGCATTTAACGTCAGGCAGTACGTCATGACCGGAAGGTGCGCAGATACCTGGCAGACGCTACGAACTACACAATAATGAGTGTTTACGGAGGCTTCAGACAATGAAGGATAGATTGTTCGGTATCTATGGAGCAGTTTTACTGGGTCTCATCTCCCTTCCGGCTCAGGCAGTCACCCTGGATTTCTACTGCATCACCGGCAACAATGCCGGCGACTGTAGCATCGGCGAAGCGCAGCTGGCGGTCGATGTCACCAGCTATGGCATCGGAACGGGTAGCGGGGGTGCCAACCAGGTCCTGTTTACCTTTACGAATACCGGCAGTAATCAGTCCACGATTTCCGAAGTCTACTTCGACGACGGTACCCTGCTGGGGCTGGCCGGTCTGATCGACGCGGATGACGGCACGGGTGGCGATCCCAACGTGGATTTCACCCAGGGCGCCACTCCCCCCGACCTGCCGGGTGGCAACAGTATCTCGCCGGCCTTCCAGGTCACGGCGGGTTTCCTCGCCGATGCGGATAACCCGGCGCCGAAATGGGGGGTAAGCCCGGGCGAGTCACTGGGCATCATCTTCGACCTGCAGAGCAGCTTGACGTTTAACGACACGATTACTGCGCTGGGCAGCGGAGAATTGCGCATCGGCCTGCACGTCATCAATTTCGCCAGTGGCGGCAGTGAAAGTTTTGTCAACAACGCCGTCGTGCCTGTTCCCGCCGCCATCTGGCTGTTCGGTTCCGGACTGCTGGGCCTGGTCGGGATGGCACGCCGCAAGCGCAGCGCCTGATCCCTCCACAGCAAGTTCGAACCAGCGGCCACCTCCGGGTGGCCGTTGTATTTGGTGAGGGCGCCATTCCGGACGCCGGCCCGGTTATCCGGAAACACGTCGCCGGTTGATCCGTGCTGAACCCGGACAAACCGCGCAGGCGACACCCGGCGGCGGCACACAACGACCAGTGAGGTGCCGCCGCGTAGCCGTAAACCCGGGGCGGCGGGTGTAGAATGCAGAACATTGCCGATGACCACATCCCCCGGGAAATACCGCGCTGCACGACATGACGATCGACTGGTCCACCACCCTTGCCGCTGTCTGGCGTCCTGAGCCGGGCCACCTGCGGGCGGTCACCGCCATTGATCCGGTTACGCTCGACCGCCTGGTCGGCATCGACCGGCAAAAGCAGGAACTGCTCGATAACACCCACCGCTTCCTGGCCGGGCAACCGGCCAACAATGCGCTGCTCTGGGGGGCGCGCGGCACCGGCAAGTCGTCACTGGTCAAGGCGATTCTCAATACCTGCCACCACGACGGGCTGCGCCTGATCGAGGCGCACAAGACCGACCTGCACCGCTTGCCGGACATCGTGGACGGCATTCGCGAGCTGCCGCAGAAGTTCATCCTTTACTGCGATGATTTTTCCTTCGAGGTGAATGACGATTCGTACATTGGACTGAAGACCGTGCTGGATGGCTCCATCGAACGGCCGCCGGAGAACGTGATTCTCTATGCCACCTCGAATCGCCGGCACCTGCTCCCCGAGTCCATGCAGGACAACCTGGATACCAGACTCGTCGCGGGCGAGCTGCATTATGCCGATGCCGTCGAGGAGAAGATTTCCCTTTCGGACCGCTTCGGGTTGTGGCTGTCGTTTTACCCGCCCGACCTGGACGGCTACCTGCGGATCGTGGACAGCTATTTCCCCGACTTCACGGGCGACCGTGCGGAGTTGCACGAGGCGGCGAAACGGTTTGCCGCGACCCGCGCCTCGCACAGCGGCCGCACCGCCAGGCAGTTCTACAACCAGTATGCCGGGCGGGAAGCGTAGGGCGGGTGGTCAGCGACACGATGGCCTGTGCGGATGGATGGGTGGCCTGAAACGGCGTGCGTGCATTGAATGAAAATTAGACGCAATTCAATTGCTTGCAGTATTTTATGGTTTTATTGTTCCAGTGCGGCTGCTAACATTACCCTGTTTTTCATAGTCATTTAACCCAGCAGGACACTCAGGTAAAGGGGAACACCGGCCGCCGCGGTTGCCAGTGCGAACTCGTGCCCGATGCCTGGAAGTATCGAGGAATCAGCATGGACCAGTCAGCACGTTACGCCGATCTGTCTCTGAAAGAGGCGGACCTGATCGCCGGTGGCAGGCATATTCTGTGTGCCTACACCATGAAACCCAAAGCCGGCCATGGCTACCTGGAGTCGGCTGCCCACTTCGCGGCCGAGTCCTCCACCGGGACCAACGTCGAGGTCTCCACCACCGACGATTTCACCAAGGGCGTGGACGCGCTGGTCTACCACATCGACGAGGCCGGTGTGGAAATGCGCATCGCCTATCCGCTCGAGCTGTTCGACCGCAATGTCACCGACGGCCGCATGATGATGGTCTCCTTCCTGACCCTGACCATCGGCAACAACCAGGGCATGGGCGACATCGAATACGCCAAGATGGTCGACTTCTACGTGCCGGAAGAGGCCGTCCGCCAGTTCGACTGCCCGGCGACCAACATCGAAGAGATGTGGCGCATCCTCGGCCGTCCGGTGAAGGACGGCGGCTATATCGCCGGTACCATCATCAAGCCGAAGCTGGGCCTGCGTCCCGAGCCCTTCGCCCAGGCGGCCTACCAGTTCTGGCTGGGCGGCGACTTCATCAAGAACGACGAGCCCCAGGGCAACCAGGTC
>CAZMAK010000131.1:0-3712 GCA_964564245.1 uncultured Ectothiorhodospiraceae bacterium
ATTGCTTCGCTTCGCTCGCAATGACGGGGATTGGTGAATTAATCAGAGGTTCCTTGGATTTATGGTGCAATTTACCGATTTCATGGGATTCCACGGGAACAGCAAGAACAGGCATAGGAGTGGCACAGGAATTTATCGGCCGGGAAATGACTCTGGCAACTCGGCCCGGTCCGATGCATGCTGAGCAGGCGCGGCCGGGTTCCGGCGTTATCCGCAATTAACAACGGAGACATGATGTGAAAATCACGGTTGAAACCACCATTGCTGCATCCATCGAGGACGTCTGGAGTGCATATACGAACCCCGAAGACATCAAACAGTGGAATGCGGCGTCGGATGACTGGCACACAACCGCTGCCACCGTGGATTTACGTGTCGGCGGTGCTTTCTCCTCACGGATGGAAGCAAAGGACGGCAGTATGGGTTTTGATTTTGCCGGCACTTATACGAATATCGTCAAACACAAATTGATCGTGTACTCCTTCGGCGATCGCACAGCACAGGTCGAATTCGCTGACGGCCCGGAAGGCGTTACTGTGCGCGTGACCTTCGACAGTGAGCCAACTCATTCGATCGAACAACAACGTGATGGCTGGCAGGCCATTCTTAACAACTTCGCCCGTCATGTTGAGGCAGGCCGGTAATTACTTATGACGGTGACTGCAGCTAATCAATGCATCAAAAATTACCCGCACAAGGTGCGGGATCCGACCTCGCTGCCGCCCGGCTCTTTATGCGGGCCGTCAGGCATATAAACAGGTTGGAAAAATGACATGGAAGGGCCTTCACCACGTTGGGCTTCCGGTTCCTGGCTATGATGAGTCCGTTGAATTCTTTGATAATATGTCCGGCTGGCCTGGCAACAGGAGCTTCCGGGCTCTCGATATCGGTTGTCGATCAACACATTTCATGGCACGGTTTCCGTTATTTCATGGCAATACAGGGATCCGGCCCGCAGCAGCTTGAGGAAGGCAGGATTCGTGCCATGGGAATCCTCCATATCGCGCTTTGGGCGAAACGCAGCCGGAAGGTTGATGACTGTTACGCAGACTCGCTACCTGCGCGCTTCGCGCCAGTGCGCCGGAACATTCGGTAAACAGGTATAAAGGATCCGCAACCATGAAACCCACACCATGAAACTGCATCGCAAATGACACTGTACGTTAGCTATCAAGCGAGATGGAGGCATGAACATGACTCAGGTCCGGGTTGAAGGGTTTACCATCTCGATTGACGGATACGGCGCCGGTCCGGGTCAGGACATCAATAATCCGCTTGGTGTGGGCGGGACAGATTTGCACCAGTGGGCATTACCGACGCGCACATTCCAGCGGGCCCTGTTTGGCGCAGACGGCGGCACAACGGGGATCGATGACGAGTTCGCCGCCCGGGGCTTCACGAATGTTGGCGCATGGATTCTCGGAAGGAACATGTTCGGGCCGATTCGTGGCCCCTGGCCCGATATGAGCTGGAAAGGCTGGTGGGGCGACAACCCGCCCTATCACGTTCCGGTGTTCATCCTGACTCATCACGCGCGTGCACCCGTCCGGATGGAGGGCAATACGACATTCCACTTCGTTACTGGCGGTATGAACGAGGCGCTTGACCGGGCGCGCGAGGCGGCCAACGGGATGGACGTGCGCATTGGTGGCGGACCTGACACCATACGGCAGTACCTTCGTGCGGGCCTCATCGATGAGTTGCATATCGCTATCTCCCCGGTCCTGCTGGGCAGGGGAGAACGATTGTTCGAAGACGTCGACATGCGGGCTTCAGGATACGAATGTGTCCAGTTTGTGGCCTCGGAGAAGGCCACCCATGTGGTACTGCGCCACCGGGGGAGCAATGACGCCTGACAACCGGTTGCAGCGAACAGCGCTGCTGCGCCACCGCTGAGCCGGGACGCTACCCGCATGAATCGATTCGTCAGGAAAACCCGTTTCATCCTGCCGGTGTTGCTGGTTGCGCCTGGTGTTGTACGGTCCCCTGCCGCGGCAGAGGATATGAGGAAGCTGGTCGAATTTCCCGAAATGATGCAAACGCATATGCTGGCGAACATGCGCGATCACCTGGCGGCAATCAATGAAGTGCTCGAACAAATGGCAAAGGGCCGGATGGATGCGGCCGCCGAGGTGGCCGAATCACGCATTGGCATGAGTTCACTGGAATCACATGGTGCGAGTCACATGGCCAGCTTCATGCCCGAAGGAATGCGCAAGACGGGTGACGCGATGCACAGGGCCGCCAGCCGGTTTGCGCTGAAGGCCCAGGAAGGCGATGCATTGGCGGCGTACAGTGCCCTGTCCGAGGTCACGGCGGCATGTGTTGCCTGTCATTCGGCCTACCGGATCCGGTGAGCGGGTCTCGCCGGACGATTGCCTCCGGAATGACGCGGTGAAGCCGCGCAAGAGGCATGCGGCTGGATGCACGGGGGGCGTCCGGATTCACAGGGCACTTTATTAACAGGGTCGTGTCAAACCGGATGCGATCCGGTCGGTGGACATGGAGGGCGGGAAAATGAAATACAAGGGTAGCTGTCACTGCGGCAGGGTGGCGTTTGAAGTCGAAGGCGAGATCAAGGAAGCAACGGCGTGCAACTGCTCGATCTGCGAGCGCAAGGGTTCGCTGCTGTGGTTCGTGCCACGGGAAAAACTCCACCTGCTCACGCCGGAAGATGCCGCCAGCACGTACACGTTCAACAAGCATGTGATCAAGCACCGGTTCTGCCCGGTCTGCGGCATCCATCCGTACGGTGAGGGCACGGACCCGAAGGGTAATGCGATGGCGGCAATCAATATCCGGTGCATTGAGGGTATCGATCTGGCTGCCATTCCGGTCCGGAATTTCGATGGCCGCGCGCTTTGAACCGCCGCACCCGCCAGGCGATCTGAATTCCGGCGCCATGATCAACAGGCCCGGGAATCCGGACGGGACGGGGCAGTTCATGCGCCCCGTTCACCCCGGCGTTACACCTGTATATTATTATGGTGAGCTGATGGGTAGCCGGACTGCGCGCCAGACAGGAAGGCCCTCAGCAGCGTGATATCGAGACCAGAAACCGGTTGCGGTTGTATGGCTCGCACGAGAAAGAGATGCAGGCAGTTCTTGTGGAGAATGCCAGGGCACTCCATGATGAGCTGGTGGCCCGGCATGACTGGCCCGTACCAGCCGATCTGCCCCGGGAGGTTGTATCGCATCGGCACAACCGCGGCCGGGCCCGTGGAGGAACCAGGCACATGAAGCCATGCATTACCGTCATCACACTGGGTGTCGACGACCTGGAAGCGTCGCTACGCTTCTATCGCGATGGTCTGGGTTTTCCCACCGAAGGCATCATTGGCCAGGAGTTCGAATATGGAGCGGTTGTGTTCATTCATCTGCAACCCGGGCTGCGTCTTGCCCTCTGGCCTCGCAACAGCATCAGCCGCGACACCGGGCTTGCGGTAACACCCGCCGGCCCGACCGAAATGACGCTGGGGCATAATGTCGGATCAAGGGCCGGGGTTGATGCAGTCATGAAACAGGCAGCCGGGGCTGGCGCGGTAATCGTCAAGCCTGCACACGATACCTTCTGGGGTGGTTACTCCGGCTACTTTCAGGATCCGGACGGCCATCTCTGGGAAGTCGTCTGGAACCCGCAGTGGTCGGAGCGGGCATCGGACCAGGAATGAAACAGCGTTTTCCGGAGTTGCGCCGCGCCCGGGTCGAGGCT
>CAZMAK010000131.1:3812-5598 GCA_964564245.1 uncultured Ectothiorhodospiraceae bacterium
GTTGTTGCGGGCCATCCGGGATGAACACCGGCGATCCACGATCGGACAAGACCCTGCAGTCCATACGGCCAGGCTGCACACCTGTCGACACGCCGTGTTTCCATGGCCGGCTAAACTCTTTATGATCAGGCCATGTCCTGTCCCGGCCTGCATGTCCTGTCGTCACGGCCAGTGACACAGGGACCAGCGGCCTGCATTTCGACTTCCGCCGCGAGATGGCACCAGTCAGACAACAACAGGGGGTTCACCATGGAACTGGACGAGCATGTCCGTACAAACAACAACATCGAAACAACGAAAGACAGCTATGGTGTCTGCATCTCTATGACAACCCAGTGGATTATTGCATCCATGCGCTATAACGGGGTCACTCGCAGCTGGCAGGTCGGCAGCAGCGGTTCCTTTCTTGTCCGGCAGGCAGCCGGGATGATCGGCCAGCAGACGGGCGATGAAAACATCATCCAGAATGCGGGTCTGAGTATTCTCGGTGAGCGCGACGACCCGTCCCTGACGGACATCGCCACGCCGGGTTATCACATCCTGTCGATATGGAATACCGGGGGAACCGAGGGCCATTCCATGGGCACCCGGGTTACGGCGAACGCGTTCGAGTTCTTCGATCCGAATTTCGGACTCTACCATGCGAATAGTGCCATTGGCCTTGCCGGGGACGTATATGCCCACTGCCTGAGGTGGTACCCGGGACTCCAGGCCGAACATATCTCAAGGCAGGTTGCCTAGGCTGGCAGCGGCTGTGCCGACGCAACGGCCGACGTCATATTCTGTCAAATCACCAATCCAATGAAACCGGAGGACCGAAATGTCGACGACGCTCACACTCTACAGAGGTGAAAAAAGCAACTGGTGGCCAGCGCCTGAGATCAGGTTGATGAGTGGCATGACGCTGTACGAGCCATGGTTCGGGAGTTCGGTCACGGACTACTGGCGTAACCTGCAGCAGGAAGTCAGCGGGAAATTCGGTTTGACCGTGGAAAAGAAGGCCGCCGCTTATGCGCAATACCTGCGGGCATCAGGACACCCGTTTGCGCTTGCCACGGCGTGGTCTGAAGTCGGGTCTTTTACCTCGGATTACAATTATGTCATCCATATCCCCGATGCCTTTCTGTTTTACTGGGGCGGCACAAAGGATGCCCCGGACATCGGAGACCCGGTTCCCCCTCATGAAGAGGGTAATGTTGCCGCGGATTTCATCGTGCTCAACGCACCGACGGTTAACGGCTCGACCATTCTCGGCTTCGGCCACAAGACTGCGACCAGGGAAATCACGTTTTTCCACGACATGCCGCTCGAATATGTCCAATCCTGCAACGGTAAATCACCCGCGTCCCTGAATATCAAGAAGCGGGCAGACCTGTCGTTTGAAGAAAAGGTCAAATACGGCAAGTTTCTCAGGGGATGAAGTCGGCCTGTGCACCAGTCCGTACCCTGACGGGGCTCAGGGGCTCGCCCGGGCACACGGGCGGTATTTTCCCTGCCTGCCTGGTTACCGGTTTTCATCCGGCGCAAAAGATGTCATGAGCAGTACGGGTCGCCTGTTCCGGGTGTTCTCGGTCTGCAGCTTGCCGGTGCTGCTGGCGCCGCTCCCGGCCTGTACGTCCCAGCAGGTCTACGGGGCCGGCCAGACCTGGCAGCGGAATGAGTGCAACCGGATCCCCGATACGGCCGAGCGCAGCCGCTGCCTGAAAAGCGCGGCCACCTCTTACGAGGAATACCGGCAACAGAAGTCAGCTGCCGGAGCGGAATAGCAGGATAATGGGGTCGGAGT
>CAZMAK010000132.1:0-5565 GCA_964564245.1 uncultured Ectothiorhodospiraceae bacterium
TTGATCCCCTCACCCCAACCCTCTCCCGGAGGGAGAGGGAGTTGGTGGGACAGCATTGGGTCGGAGTAAATTCCGGTTGGTGTGTTTTCAGTATTCACCAATGCAGCTTCGTAATTTACTCCGACCCCGTTTTCCTTCATAGTAGCCGGGCGTGTTCGTACCCGTGGCAGGCAACTGCCATGGCATGCAACCCAAGGTGCACAAGATGACCCGTTCCATGAAGGCGGCCCTGCTGTCCGCGCTGGTTTTCCCCGGTACCGGCCATTTCTACCTGAAGAAGCCCCTGGTCGGTGCGGTATTGCTCGGTGCTTCACTGGTCTCGTTCTATGCGCTGACCACCACGGCACTGGATACCGCAATGCAGGTGGCCGATCGCATCGAGCGTGGCGAGGTCCAGCCGGATGCAGCGGCCATCACCGGGCTCCTGGCACAGCAGACCGCCAGCAATCAGGGCGCGCTGGCCAGCGCTGCCCCCGGTGTGTTGCTGGTCTGCTGGCTGGTCGGGATCGCCGACTCCTGGCGGGCAGGACGGGCCCTGGACCGGGCGGAAAAATCCTGAGTCCTGCGTTGCTGCCACCCGCCATATCAGCGCGGCAGGTGCCGGCATGAATCGAACCCGGCGGGCTGGATTGCCGTGAGCACGGCATGGCTGTTGTGGATGGTGCTCTTCAGTGCTGCCGGCCTCGGTTATTTTGTCTACGGCAAGCGGCAGAAGGCGCTGATTCCACTGGTCTGCGGGCTGGCGCTCATGGTCTACCCGTATTTTGTCACCAGTCTCCTCGTGCTGGTCGTCATCGGCGTACTGCTGATCATCCTGCCCCGGTACGTCCGGATCTGACCGGACGCTGTCAGGGCCTGTACGCCCCTGGCCTGCCCGGTGAGCACCGGCCCGGCAGTGCCGGGCGGTGAGGTCGCCGGAACCGGCACCTGCCGGCCGTCCGGGCGGCTTGAATGGCTCTAAATCGGTCCGATTCAGGCCATCCGCCCCGGTATGTACTACCGAAACGGGGATTCGTTGATATATCATTACTGCTCCGTTGTACTTCCGTCATACAGCCGGCCAGGTCTGTCATGGACCTGGTGGCCGTCATGGCGCACGCATACCCCCCGAATGGAGCTGCTGTGCAATTAAAGTCGATTTTTCCGTTTCTCGGCTGGATCAACCTGGTTAACCGGGAATCGGTCAAGGCGGATCTCTCCGCCGGTCTGACTGGTGCGGTCATCGTGTTGCCTCAGGGCGTGGCGTTTGCCACCATCGCCGGCCTGCCACCCGAATATGGTCTGTACACGGCCATGATCACCCCCATCATCGCCGCCCTGTTCGGTTCGTCGCTGCACCTGGTTTCCGGACCCACCACGGCGATTTCAATCGTGGTGTTTTCCACCATCAGCCACTACGCGGTGCCCGGCAGCCCCGAGTTCGTGTCGCTGGCGCTGACGCTGACCTTTCTCGCCGGCGTCTACCAGCTGGTATTCGGCATTGCCCGGCTCGGCATGCTGGTCAATTTCGTCTCGCACACGGTGGTGATCGGCTTTACCGCCGGTGCCGCGATCCTGATCGCAACCAGCCAGATGAAACACATCACCGGGATCACTGTGCCGAAGGGAGAGTCCTTCCTGCACACCTGGCTGGACCTGTTCCATCACATCGACAAGCTGAATATCTTTCTGCTGATCATCGCGTTGGTCACGCTGCTTACCTCGATCCTTGCCAGGAAATTCCTGCCGAAGATGCCCAACCTGCTGATCGGCATGGTGGTCGGCAGCCTGCTGGCGATCGTGTTCAGGAACTACACCGACGATATCCGGCTGGTCGGGGAGATCCCTGCACACCTGCCGCCGCTGTCATCGCCCGGGTTTTCCTATACCACCGTGCGGATGCTGGCACCGGATGCGTTTGCCGTGGCATTGCTGGGCCTGATCGAGGCGGTGTCGATCAGCCGCGCCGTGGCCTCGCGTTCGAACCAGCGGATCTACGCCAACCAGGAGTTCATCGGGCAGGGTCTGTCCAACATCGTGGGCAGCTTCTTCTCCAGCTATGCCGGGTCCGGTTCGTTCACCCGCTCCGGTGTGAATTATGCGGCGGGTGCGAAGACGCCGTTGTCGGCCATCTTCGCGGCAATGTTCCTGATGCTGATCGTGCTGCTGATTGCGCCACTGACGGCCTATCTGCCGATAGCGGCGATGGGCGGGGTGATCCTGCTGGTGGCCTACAACCTGGTCGATTTTCATCACATCCGCCAGGTGCTGACCTTCAGCAAGGGCGAGTCGTCGATCCTGGTGACGACCTTCTGCGCCACCCTGTTCCTGGAACTGGAGTTCGCCATCTACCTGGGCGTGTTGCTGTCCCTGGTGCTGTTCCTGGCGAAGACCTCGACACCGTATATCCCGACGCTCTCGGTGGATACCGACCCGTCGCGCAAGCTGATCAATGTCGAGAAGAAGCCGCTGTACCAGTGCCCGCAGGTCAAGATCATCCGTATCGACATGTCGATCTATTTCGGTTCGATCAACCACATCCAGAACCGGCTGGCCCAGATCGCGGACCTGGAAGGGATCAAGCATGTGCTGATCGTGGCGACCGGGATCAACTTCATCGACCTCGCCGGCGCCGAGGCACTGGTCGCCGAGAACAACAGCCTCAAGAAGCAGGGCGGCGGGCTGTATTTTGTCGGTATGAAGTCCAGCGTCTACGAGTTCGCCGCGCGGTCCTGCTTCGTGCAGAAGATCGGCAATGACCATTTCTTCGACTCCAAGACCGACGCCATCCGGCACATCTACCGCAAGCTGGACAAGTCGATCTGCGAGCAATGCAAAGCACGGATTTTCCGGGAATGCGGCCCGGTACCGCCGGCTCGGGCAACGTCCGTACAGGCCTGACGCGCTCCCGATCTCCTGACGTTGCGCGGAGCCCCGCATGTTTGACTGGCTGTCCAGTCCGGAGTCCTGGATTGCACTGGCGACGCTGACCGCGCTGGAGATCGTGCTCGGCATCGACAATATCATCTTCATTACCATTCTCGTCGGCCGCCTCCCGGAACAGCAACGCAATGTGGCACGCAACGGCGGCCTGGTGCTGGCGATGCTGACGCGGCTGGCACTGCTGTTTTCGGTCGTCTGGGTGGTCTCGCTGACCGATCCGCTGTTCAGCGTGCTGGGCGAGGCGATTTCCGGCCGTGACCTGATCCTGATCGTTGGCGGGCTGTTCCTGCTGGCCAAGGCCACGCACGAGATCCACAACAGCCTGGAAGGCGAGGCGGGTGCAACGCATGCCAGGGTGGTCGACGGCATGGTTGCCGTGCTGTTCCAGATCGCGGTGCTCGATATCGTGTTTTCGCTGGATTCCGTCATCACCGCGGTCGGGCTTGCCCGGCACGTGTCGATCATGGCCATCGCCATCGTGGCGGCCGTCGGCGTGATGCTGTTCGCGGCGAAGCCGATCGGTGAATTTGTCGATGCGCATCCGACCATCAAGATCCTGGCCCTGTCCTTCCTGATCCTGGTCGGTGTGACGCTGATCGCCGATGGCTTCGATCTGCACATACCACGGGGGTATATCTACTTTGCCATGGCCTTTTCCGTGGCGGTCGAGATGATCAACCTGCGCATGCGCCGGAAGCTGCAGGAACCCGTGCACCTGCGCAAAAAGGGCCTGGACTGAGCGGACAGATCCGTTCAGCCATGACCGGAATTTGCACCGGACCTGGCCGATGGTACTGCTACCGCAGGGACGCCTTGCAGGCTGTTCAGGGAAGTTGCCGGGGCCGTAATCAGTGTTAGAGTAAACCGCATGAAACTCCTGTCGTGCGTGTTCTCCTTATGATGCCGGTGGTCTTTTTCGGGCATGGCAGCCCGCTCAATGCAATCCAGGACAATCCCTGCACCCGGGCCTGGCGCGAGTTCGGCCGGACCAGCAGCCGACCGCTTGCAGTGCTGTGCATCTCGGCGCACTGGTATGTGACCTCCACCCGCGTCACGGCCATGCCGGCACCCCGCACCATTCACGATTTCAGCGGCTTCCCGGAGGAGCTGTACCGGGCCCGTTATCCGGCCCCGGGTGCGCCGGAACTCGCGGCACGGGTGCAGGAACTGCTGGCGCCGGCGGAGGTCACTCAGGATACGGCCTGGGGACTGGATCATGGCAGCTGGTCCGTGCTGTGCCACGTGTTTCCCGGCGCGGATGTGCCGGTGGTGCAGTTGTCCATCGATGCCACCCGGCCGGCGGACTATCATTACAAACTCGGGCAAAGGCTGGCGCCGCTGCGTGAACAGGGCGTACTGATTGCCGGCAGCGGCGGGCTGGTGCACAACCTGGCTCGCTTCGTCGGTGGCAACCCGCCTCCGCAGGACTGGGCGCTGCGCGCCGAGCAGCGGCTGGAGGCGCTGCTGCAGGACGGCGCGGTTGCGGAACTGGTGGATTACACCCGGCTGGGCGAGGATATCGTGACCGGCATCCCGACACCGGATCACTACCTGCCGCTGCTGTATGTACTGGGCGCCGCCGGGGCCGGCACGTCGCGTATACTCTGCCGGGGTATCGAAGGCGGCTCGATTTCACTGCTGTCGGTGCGGTTTGACAATTGATCACCGGCCACACTTCAGGAGGTTGTATGAACAGACTGCTGCGATCGATTATCCTGGCCACTGTTGCGGTGACCGCGCAGGCCGCGGACGTGGCGCCGGCGCCCAATGGCATCAAGTTGCCACCGTATTACCAGGACTGGCGCATGATCGCCTCCTCGCACCGTTCGGACAACAAGACCCTGCGGGTGATCCTCGGCAATGACATCGCCGTGGATGCCGCGCGGAGCGGTCATACCCGCCCCTGGCCGGATGGCGCAATCCTCGCCAAGCTGGTCTGGACGGACAAGCAGCACCCGGCCTGGCCGACGGCCACGGTCCCCGGCAACTTTCTGCAGGCCGAGTTCATGGTCAAGAATGCGGCAAAGTACCGGGAGACCGGTGGCTGGGGATTCGCGCGCTGGAAGGGGCTGGAACTGAAACCGTACGGTGACAACGCCGGGTTCGTACAGGAATGCTTTTCCTGCCACAAGCCGGTCAAGGGAAATGACTATGTGTTTACCCACCCGGCCGTGCTGCCGCCGTAACGGGGTGATGCGGGATGACGGCTGACTCGAAGGACGGAAACAGCAGGCTGGACGCGGTGGTCGCGGCTGCACAGCGCAGCCGTGCGCAGCGCGAGCAGGGTTACCGTGAACAGGCACTGAAAATGTACCCGTGGATCTGCGGGCGCTGTTCGCGCGAGTTCACCCGCGCCAATCTGCACGAACTCACGGTGCACCATCGTGACCACAATCACGACAACAACCCTCCGGACGGCAGCAACTGGGAGTTGTTGTGCCTGTATTGCCACGACAACGAGCACGCACGCTACCTCGATGCCACTCCGACGGAGAATGCCGACGGCAAGTCTTCGGGCCAGGTGTCCCACAAGGCGCTGGCCGGCCTGGCGGAGTTGTTGAAGCGGAAGCCCTGAGGAAGACGGCTCCGAAGGGAAAAGGGGGCGGATACATTTTCGATCCAGTAGCGGAACGGGTCTGTATT
>CAZMAK010000133.1:0-5457 GCA_964564245.1 uncultured Ectothiorhodospiraceae bacterium
TTGCTTCGCTTCGCTCGCAATGACGGGGATTGGTGAATGAATCAGAGGTTCCCCAGGGGAATCTCCGGTTCCCTGCTGACAACCGCATTCCGGCACAATCGACCATGCAGCATGCACACGGGCCGACACGATGGATGAATCACTCAACGTACTGGGCGAACCGCTGGAGATGTGCGGGGACGACCCGCTGACCGGTTATTACCGGGACGGCAAGTGCAATACCTGCGACGACGACCGGGGTTCGCACACGGTCTGCATCGAGGCTTCGCGGGAATTCCTGGAATACTCCCGCTTCCGGGGCAACGACCTGTCCACGCCGGCGCCGGAATACGGCTTCAGGGGCCTGCGCCCCGGCGACCACTGGTGCCTGTGTGCGGCACGCTGGCTGGAGGCTCACAAGGACCGGATGGCGCCCCGGGTGTACCTGTCGCGTACCCACATCCGCGCGCTGGAGATCGTTCCCCTGGTGCTGCTCAAGCAGTTTGCCGTCGATCTGAATTAGCGACCGGGCCCGGCTCCGACGCCTCCCTTCGGGACGCCGGTCTGACTGCCGGGAAAGACAGACAGCACGGTCTGTCCCCGGTCTTCCTTTCGTGCAATGATAGGCGCCGGGTTTACCGGTGGAGGGGCGTCCCTATGTATATCTTCAATAACGATGCGGTCGGCAAGCTGGTGCTGCGCCTGACCGTGGGTGTGCTGATCCTGTTTCACGGGGTCTCCAAGCTGATGCACGGCGGCTCGCTGGACTTCATTTCCTCGGCGCTGGCCGCACACGACCTGCCGGGCTTCGTTGCCTATGGCGTGTTTGTCGGTGAGCTGATCGCACCACTGATGATCGTCCTCGGGGTGTTTTCCCGCATCGGCGGCCTGCTGGTGGTGATCAACATGCTGTTCGCCATTGGCCTGATGCACATGGGCCAGCTGTTCATGACAAGCGAACACGGGGGTTACCAGCTGGAACTGCAGGCGTTCTACCTGTTCAGCGGCCTGGCCGTGCTGTTCCTCGGCAGCGGACGATTCGCGCTCAAGCCCGACTAGCCGGCAGCGGTGCTTCCGGATAACGGCGCACGGGCCAGGGCATGGCATGACCCGTTCCATTGGACCTGAACTGCGCCAGCGCTGGCGCCGCCTGTCCACGCTACCGGGTGGCCCGTGGCTGTTCAGCCGGATCCTGGGCCGGTTCGCTCCGTACACCGGTACCCTCGGGGCCACGGTCGACGTGCTGGAACCCGGTTACTGCAGGGTTCAACTTCGCGAGCGCAGGCGGGTGCGCAACCACCTGCGCTCGATACACGCCATGGCACTCGCCAACCTGGCGGAGATGGCCACCGGGCTGGCACTCATGAACAGCCTGCCGGAACAGGCGCGCGGTATTCTGACCGGCTTTCACATGGAGTATCTCAAGAAGGCCCGCGGGCGGCTGTGTGCCGAGTGCCGGTGCGAGATTCCGGCGGACAACCGTGAACGCGAATATGAACTCGGCGGCGAGGTCCGCGACGCCGGCGGCGAGCTGGTGGCGCGCTGTCGCGCGCACTGGCTGGTGGGTCCGGAGTCGCACGCGTGAAGACCGCGACGGCACTGACCCGGGCGCTCGGCATCGAGGTGCCGCTGATCTGTGGTGCGATGTATCCCTGTTCCAACCCGGAACTGGTCGCCGCCGTGTCCCGGGCCGGCGGCATCGGCATCGTGCAGCCGCTGAGTCTCAGTTACGTGCACGGCCACGAGTTCCGGGCGGGGCTGCGCTATATCCGTACCCTCACCGACAAACCCGTCGGCGTGAACCTGATTATCGAACGCAGCTCGCGCAGATACCTGGAACGGGTGCGGCTGTGGCTGGAGATAGCGCTGGAAGAGCAGGTGCCGTTCCTGGTGACCGCGCTCGGCAATCCCGACTGGGTGGTGCAGCGCGCGCAACCGGCCGGTGTCACGGTCTATCACGATGTCACCAGCCGCCGCTTCGCACAAAAGGCCCTGGACGGTGGCGTGGACGGGTTCATCTGCGTGAATAACCGCGCCGGCGGTCACGCCGGCAACCTGTCCGCCGCGCAGTTGCTGGACGAGATCGGACCGCTGGGCAAGCCGATGATCTGTGCCGGTGGCGTGGGCGAGCCCGCCGCGTTCGTGGCGGCACTGCGCAGCGGCTATGCCGGTGTGCAAATGGGTACGCGCTTCATCGCGAGTACCGAGTGCACCGCGCATCCGGACTACAAGCAGGCGATCGTCGCGGCGGGCGAACAGGATATCGTGCTCTCCGAGAAGATCACCGGCGTACCGGTGTCGATCATCCGCACGCCGTATATCGAGCAGATGGGTGTGCAGGCCGGGCCACTGGCGAAGTGGATGCTGCGTCACCGCCGTACCAAGCACTGGATGCGCACCCTGTATTCGCTGCAGTCGATCTGGAAGTTGAAGCGCGCCTCGCTGCGCGGTATGGATTACCGCGATATCTACCAGGCCGGCAAGAGCGTGCAGGGGATCGACGCGGTCCGGCCGGCAGGGGAGATAGTCGCGGAATTTGCAGCGGTGTTACGGGACGCCACCTAGCCGGGCTTCGCCGGTGTTGCGGCCGGTGCGTGCCGGCCGGCGGACAAGACATCCCGGCACATTGCAGGGTTATGGTGCGGGTCTGTTTCGGGTGTGCGTTGCTATACTGATCATGTGGCGGCGGTTACGAGGTGAGCAATGGCTGAATCACTCAAGACACCGGAGAACATACTGGTTTCATGCGCGGTGTGTCTCAGCGAGATTCCCTATGACGAGTCCAGCGTGGTCGAGGTCGAGGACTACGTGCTGTATTTCTGTGGACTGGAGTGCTACCAGCTCTGGCGCAGGGCCGCCAGGGAAGACGGTGCTACCCCGGGATCGTAATTCCGGTACGACCATGCGGCATGGTTATCGCGCTTCAGTATTCCGGTTCTTCCTGTAATTCCCGAAGGTGACGAAACAGGCTGCGCCCGGCACCGCGTGGCTGGCCGGTATCCTGTTCCTGGCGCGCCAGGCGGGTCAGTTTACGCAGGTGCTGGCGGTCGGCACGTGGGAATACCGCCAGTACCTCGTTCAACGCCGCGTCACCGTGCAGCAGCAACCGGTCACGTAACCCCTCCAGCTGGTGAAACTCGCGGGTGCTGGTGAGTCGCTGGTGCCGGCGTGCATCGACCGCGTCACGCAGCGGGGCCACATCGGTTTCCTTCAGCAGCTTGCCCACGTATTGCAACTGCCGCTTGCGGGCGCCGTGTGCCGTGATGCGCCGGGCGGTCAGCAGCGCGTCGAGCAGCGGTTCCGGCAACACCAGCTGGCGCAGCGCGTCCTCGCTGAATTCCAGCAGGTCGATGCCCAGCTGTTTCAGGTCGTGCATCTCGCGCTTGCGCTGCGACTTGCTGGTTTCCTCGAGATCGTCCTGGTGCATGAGCCGGTAGAATACGGGGTCGGATTCCGATTTTCACTGATATTTTGTCACTGCAGGTTGAATACGCCGGTAGGTGTGATGACAAACCTACGTGAGAAACGGGATCTGGACCACATGGCACTTGTGTGAGGGATACCGCATCAATACAAAAGCATAAACAGCCACAAAACACACGGAAGAACACGGAATATTCACAAATCGATGTTTGTCTCCCGTGGATTCCGTGTGTTTTGTGGCTGTTTCCCGGATTTTGTTCCAGACAAGTGCCATTCGGCCCGGATCCCGGTTTGTCCAGGCCACGGGCGACCGGTAGAATCGCCCGACCTGAACAGGATACGGATATGAGCAATCAGCCAGTCAAGGAATCAGCCAGTACCCTCCCGGAACCCGCCCGGCTCGAGGAAATGGTGCACGAGATCATCCGCCAGGCCCGTGCGGCCGGGGCGGACGAGGTGGAGGCGGGTGTCAACGTGGATGCCGGCCTGTCGGTCACCGTACGCCTTGGCGAGACCGAGACGCTGGAGTTCAACCGGGATCGCGTGCTCGGACTGACCGTGTACTTCGACCACCGCAAGGGCTCGGCCAGTACCGCGGATTTCGGACCGGAAGGGATCGCCGCCACGGTTCAGGCCGCCTGCGACATCGCGCGCTACACCAGCCAGGACCCCTGTGCCGGCCTGGCCGATGCCGACCGGCTGGCCACGGTGATCCCGGACCTCGACCTGTACCACCCCTGGGACCTGCCGGCCGAGCTGGCCATCGAACTGGCCACGGAGTGTGAAGACGCCGCGCGCGCGGTGGACCCGCGGATCGAGAATTCCGAGGGGGCCACGGTTTCCAGTTATGTCAGCCAGCGCGTGAAGGGGAACAGCAAGGGTTTTCTCGGCAGCTACCGGAGCAGCTACCACAGTATCAGCTGCTCGGTGATCGGGCGCCAGGGCGAGGAGATGCAGCGCGATTACTGGTCTGACTCGGCACGTGACCGCAACGATCTCGATACGGCGGCCAGGGTCGGCCGGGTGGCCGGCGAGCGTACCGTCCGGCGCCTGGGCACCCGGCGCCTGTCGACCCGCCAGGCGCCGGTACTCATCGCCGCCGAGAACGCCGGCAGCCTGTTCGGCCATTTCATCCACGCCATCAGCGGCAGCAGCCTGTACCGCAAGTCGAGTTTCCTGCTCGATCACCTCGGCAAACCGGTATTTCCGGGCTGGATGCACATCCACGAACAGCCGTTACTGAAAAAGGGGCCGGGGAGTGCGCCTTACGACGCAGAGGGCGTGGCGACCGCGCCACGCGACATCGTTACCGACGGTATCCTGCAGGGCTACGTGCTCAACAGCTATGCCGCACGCAAGCTGGGCATGCAGACCACCGGGAACGCCGGTGGCGTGCGCAACCTGACCATCGATCCACGCGGGCAGGATTTGCCCGCGTTATTAACGACCATGGACACAGGCCTGCTGGTGACCGAGTTCATCGGCTTCGGTGTGAACATCGTCACCGGCGACTATTCGCGCGGCGCGGCCGGCTTCTGGGTGGAAAACGGCGAGCTCCAGTACCCGGTCGACGAGATCACCGTAGCCGGCAACCTGCGCGAGATGTTCCTCGGCATCGCAGAGATCGGCAGCGACGTCGACACGCGCGGCAATACCCGCACCGGCTCGGTACTGATCGAGCGCATGACGATCGCGGGGTCATAATCCGGACAATCAGGAGAAGACTGCCATGTGGATTTCAGGCGTGGGCCTTTACTCATGACGGCTTTCGACCTGCCACCCCGTGTCGGTCATTCAGTTCTGCAATATATTTGCTACCACTACTGTCCCATATAAATCCGTTGAACCATCAGCAAGTCTTTCACTATGCACAGCATTACAGGTGATTAGCCAGGCCGGGACATGAAATTCAACTCCGGCTGTACAAACCGTGCGTCCCTTCTCCCGGAGGGACGCCGACAGGGATGTCGGTGGTACGGGTCCAGGGAGCGAAGCAGGATGCCCGAGCCGAGCGCAACGCAGGGAGCAGTTGCCGAGAAGGGCAGGATGAGGGGA
>CAZMAK010000134.1:0-5371 GCA_964564245.1 uncultured Ectothiorhodospiraceae bacterium
CACCGCGTCGGCCGGCAGGCCGGCCGCGTCCAGCCCGGCGTGGATGCAGCGGGCAATCGCCTGGTTGGAATGCAGTGCCTCGGAACCGCCGCGCAGGATGGCCGCGTTGCCGGCCTTCAGGCACAGCCCGGCGGCGTCGGCGGTGACGTTGGGACGCGATTCGTAGATGATGCCGATGACGCCCAGCGGCACGCGCATGCGCCCGACCTGGATGCCGGAGGGACGGAATTTCATGTCGCTGATACTGCCCACCGGGTCCGGCAGCAGGGCGATTTCGCGCAGCCCCTCGGCCATGGCGGCAATGCGCGCATCGTTGAGTTCCAGCCGGTCCAGCAGGGCGGCATCGAGCCCGCCCCGGCGTCCGGCCTCCAGGTCCCTGGCGTTCTCCGCCTTGATGGTTTCCGCCGCCGCCTCGATGGCCGCGGCGATCGCGTTGAGCGCGGCGTCCTTGCGGCCGGTGTCCGCACGGCTCATGGCGCGAGCCGCGGCGCGGGCGCGGACACCCGTGTCCTGCATGTACTGCACCACATCAAAGTGGATCGATTCTGCCTTTACGCTCATGTCCTGCCACTCACAACACCGGATCCGGGACCTGCAGCACCGGCTTGCCGGCCAGCTGCAGGATCAATTGTAACAGTTCGTCCCAGGCGTTGCCCGCCGCCTGGCCCTTGCACACCCGGTCCAGCCGTGCGCAATCACGCAGCAGGACACGGCACCGGGCGGCCGTCAGCCGCTTCAGGGCCGCGCCGATCAGGCCCTTGCGGTTGGCCCACACCCGGTACTTCGCCAGGGCCGCCGGGATGGCGTCCCCGGCCGCGACCGCGGCGGCCATCCCGGCCAGTGCACGCAACTCGCGGGCCAGCGCCCACAACACCACCGGCGGCGCGGTACCCTCGGCACGCAGTCCCTGCAGGATGTGCACTGCGCGCGTGGCCTGTCCGGACAGCGCCGCGTCGACCAGCCCGTAGACGTCGTAGCGTGCATGGTCGGCGACCAGTTGCAGGATATCGATCTCGTCGACCTTGCCGGCCCCGCGCAACAGGAACAGCTTGTCGATCTCCTGCACGCAGGCCAGCAGGTTGCCCTCGACGCGATCGGCCAGCATGCGCACCGCATCCGGAGTCGGTTCCAGGCCGCGCCGGCGCATGCGCGCCTGCACCCAGGCGGGAAATTCGCCGGCACCCAGCGGCCAGACCGGGATCATCACACCGGCCTGCTCCAGCGCCTGCACCCACTTGCTGTTGCGCGCGGCCGGTTCCAGCCTGCCGGCGGTGATCAGCAACAGCGTATCCTCCGGGAGGTGTCCGGCGTATTCACGCAGGGCCTTCGCACCCGCCTCGCCGGGCTTGCCGGTCGGCAGGCGCAGGTCGATCACCTTGCGTTCTGCAAACAGCGACAGGTTGCCCGCCCCGGCCAGCAGGCTGTTCCAGTCGAAACCGGCCTGCACGGTCAGCACCTCGCGCTCGTCGTAGCCCTGCGCACGTGCCGCGGCGCGCACCGCGTCGGCCGCCTCCAGCACGCGCAACGGCTCGTCACCGCTGATGAAATAGAGCGGTGCCAGGGTCTTTTTCAGGTGCGCATCGAGTTGTTCGGGTTTCAGCTGCATTTACAGATGGTACACCAGGTCACGGCGGGGCGGGTGCGCGGACTACAGCCGTCCCTGCACCCGGCCGCGCGCCGCTTTAGCGCGCCGCGGCACTGATGCGCAGCATGGCGAGGTTGACGAGGTTTTCCTGCAGGGTGGCGCGTACCACCTGTTCCTCGCGCTGTTTGCCCAGCACGTCGGTGCTGCTGAAGATGTAGTTGCGGCTCAGGCTCACCGACTGCTCGGGGACGACCACCCGCCCGGCCGGCGTGGTCACCGAAAAGCGGATGGTCTGGCGGATCTCGTATTCCAGCACGTTGCCGGCGACGTCCACCGACAGCACCAGCTTCTCGGTGTGGTTGTCGGTGATTGCCAGGATTGCACCGGCATTGTGTTCATGGTCGGTGATGGTGATATCACGCAGCCGCAGCGCCGCGGTGAAATCGTCCGCCAGCGTACCGAACGGCTTGATGCCCTTGATGCAGGTGACCGACATGGCCTGCGGAAGCGCGGTGCTGCCGCGCAGCTGGAACCCGCAGCCGGCCAGCAGCAGCACCAGCAGCAACACCGGGAATTTCAGCCGATCCGAAAGATTTCTCATGGGCAAGCTACACGACCCGTCACGATAATTGACAATGTGTTTCCGCGTTCTTCCGTGCCAGGTGCCATCCCGGTCAGACGACGAGATTGACCAGCTTGCCGGGTACGATGATGATCTTGCGCACGCTGCTGGCGCCGAGGTGGCGTACCACGTTATTCTCGCCCAGCGCCGCCTGTTCGATGGTGTAACGGTCCGCATCCGCGGCCACGTCGACCGTACCGCGCAGCTTGCCGTTGACCTGGACTGCCAGCGTAATGGTGTCCTGCACCAGCGCCGCGGCATCCACCCGTGGCCAGCGCTCGTCCACCACCGCCGTATCGTGGCCTAGCGCGTGCCAGCAGGCATGGGTGATATGCGGGATGATCGGCGCGAGCATCAGCACCACGCACTCCAGCGCCTCCTGCAGCACCGCCCGGCCCTGTGCACTGTGATCCTCGAAGCGCATCAGCTCGTTCATCAGCTCCATGTTGGCGGCGATCGCGGTATTGAAGGTGTAACGCCGCCCGATGTCGTCGCCGACCTTGGCCAGCGTGACGTGCAGCTTGTTGCGCACGGCCTTCTGCGCATCATCCAGCGTGGCAACGTCCAGCGCCTGCGTGGCGCCCGCGGCGACATGCGCATGCACCGTTTTCCACAGGCGCTTCAGGAAGCGCGAGGCGCCCTCCACGCCCGAATCGGCCCACTCCAGCGACTGGTCCGGCGGCGCGGCGAACATGGTAAACAGGCGCACGGTGTCCGCCCCGTAGCGGTCGATCAGGCCCTGCGGGTCGACGGTGTTGCCCTTCGACTTGGACATCTTGGAACCGTCCTTCAGCACCATGCCCTGGGTGAGCAGCGCGGTGAACGGCTCGTCCGGCCGGACCAGGCCCTCGTCGCGCATCAGCTTGTTGAAGAAACGGGCATAGAGCAGGTGCAGCACGGCGTGCTCGATCCCGCCGATATACTGGTCGACCGGCAGCCAGTAGTCCGCACGCTCGTCCAGCATCGCCTGGTCCTGGTCGGCGCAGGTGTAGCGGGCGTAGTACCAGGAGGATTCGAAGAAGGTATCGAAGGTGTCGGTCTCGCGCTCGGCCGGCCCGCCACAGGACGGGCAGGTGCACACGATGAAGTCCTGCATCTTCTTCAGCGGCGAGCCGGTGGCGTCAACCGTGACCTCGGTCGGCAGCACCACGGGAAGATCCTGCTCCGGTACCGGCTGCGCACCGCATTGTTCACAGTTGATGATCGGGATCGGGCAACCCCAGTAGCGCTGGCGCGACACGCCCCAGTCGCGCAGGCGGTAGTTCACCCGGCGCGCACCCTTGCCTGCCGCCACCAGCCAGCCGGCGATGGCCGCGCTGGCCTGCGCCGAACTCAGACCGCTGAAGCGGCCGGACTCCTGCAGGATGCCGCGCTCGGTATAGGCCGCCTGGCTGAGGTCGGCCGGCGGGCCGTTGCGGGTCGGCCGGATCACCTGGCGGATGCGCAGGCCGTTCTGGCGGGCGAATTCATAGTCGCGCTGGTCGTGTGCCGGCACGGCCATGACCGCGCCGTGCCCGTAGTCCATCAGCACGAAGTTGGCCGCCCACACCGGCACCGACTCGCCGGTGACCGGATGCAGCGCCCGGAACCCGGTATCGACACCCTTCTTTTCCAGCGTCGCCATGTCCGCCTCGGCGACGCGCGTGTTGCGGCATTCCTCGACGAACGCCTGCAGCGCCGGGTTGCCGCGTGCCGCTTCCGCCGCCAGCGGGTGCTCCGGGGCCACCGCAACGTAGGTCACTCCCATCACCGTGTCCGGCCGCGTGGTGTAGATCGACAGGGTGTCGTCCCGGCCCTCGATGCCGAACTCCATCTCCACGCCCTCGGAGCGTCCGATCCAGTTGCGCTGCATGGTGACGACCTGCTCGGGCCAGCCGGAGAGCTGATCCAGATCCTCAAGTAATTCATCCGCATATTGCGTTATCTTCATGAACCACTGCGGGATTTCACGGCGCTCGACCGGCGCACCGGAGCGCCAGCCACGGCCATCGATGACCTGCTCGTTGGCCAGCACGGTCTGGTCGACCGGGTCCCAGTTCACCATCGCGGTCTTCTTGTAGACCATCCCCTTGCGGAACAGGCGGGTGAAGAACCACTGCTCCCAGCGGTAGTAATCGGGATGGCAGGTCGCCACCTCGCGCTGCCAGTCATAGCCGAAGCCCAGCTGTCTGAGCTGGTTGCGCATGTAGTCGATGTTTTCCCAGGTCCATTGCGCCGGCGGTACCTGGCGCTGGATGGCGGCATTTTCGGCCGGCAGGCCGAACGCATCCCAACCCATTGGCTGCAGCACGTTTTTCCCCTGCATGCGCTGGTAACGGGTGATGACGTCACCGATGGTGTAATTGCGCACGTGCCCCATGTGCAGGCGGCCGCTCGGGTACGGAAACATGGACAGGCAGTAGAACTTCTCCCGGGCCGGGTCCTCGACCACGCGGAACGTGGCGTGCTCCTCCCAGTACCGGCGGGCTACGGCCTCGACACGTTCGGGTTGGTAGGTCTCTTCCATCAGGCGCTTGCCGGCAAAAAAGGAAGGCGGAAGAATACCGTAGCCACGACGCCCGCCACAACACGGCGGCCGGTATTCCTTCACCTGACGCGTACTTTGGGCCAAACTGGTGACAGGAAGACAACCCGGGAAAGCACTTATGACCGACCAGCACTCCAACCGTGACAAATGGCAACAGGCCTACGATGACATGATGGTGCGGATCCGCACCGCCATCGAGGAAGCCGAGGAAAGCACACTGCCGGCATTGCAGCGCCTGATCCACAAGGCGCGTGACACGGCCGTCGAACTGGGCGAGCTGACCCGGGACGAGGCCGAGAAGGTGGCGTATTACGTGCAACGCGACCTGGAGGACGCCGGCCATCACCTGGCCGATACCGGCCATGAACTGGGCGACTGGCTGCGTTTCGACGTCGAGCTGATCGAGGACCGCCTGCTCGACGCGTTGTCGATGGCGGCTGACCACACCCGTCTCGAGATGCTGCAGTTCGAACGGGAACTGGAGACGGGCCCGGCCTGGAACAGCGGCGAGATCGCCGGCCCGGGCACACTGCAGTGCGACAGTTGCGGCGAGCCGATCCACTTCCACGCCACCGGCGAGATCCCGGCCTGCCCGAACTGCGGCCACACCGTGTACCACCGGCAGCAGCACCGGCGC
>CAZMAK010000135.1:0-3639 GCA_964564245.1 uncultured Ectothiorhodospiraceae bacterium
CCAGGTGCCCCACATCGGCTTGCCCCACAACGAACCTGTCACCAGGGCGAGGAAGGTGAACGAGGCACCGATCGGTGCACTGCTGATGGCCATGATCTCGGCCAGCTTGATGCGCCAGACCAGTCCGATGGCGCCGGACACGGCCATGACCATGTAGATGAACAGCGACATCCAGGCGGCCGGCACGTGAATGAACATGATGCGGTAGCTGTCACCCTGCTGGTAATCGGGCGGCGCCACCAGCAGACCGTAATACAGGCCGGCCAGGACCAGCAGCAGGCAGGCAGCGGCTGTCCACGGGATCAGATTGCCGCTGATGCGATAGAAATATTTCGGCGAGGCCAGCTTGTGAAAGAAATTATTGAACATCGCGACAATCGTTTCGGTAGATGGTAACAGTGCATAGTATCGCACCGGAATATGTGCAGACAGCAATATTCGTGTAAACCCTGCCGGGAATATGTGAATCCTGGCTCATCGCGGCCTAACTCAGGCTTACGCGCAGTGCGGCCGCCGTGGCAATCGGCGACAGGCTCAGCGCCAGTACCAGCAGGGCGGCGATCAGCGACAGGTGTGCCGTGACGGGCAATCCGGCCGCCGCCGTGTCCACGGCGCTGGAGGCAAAGATCAGCAACGGGATGTACAAGGGTAACACGAGCAGTGACAGGATCATCCCTCCCTTGCGCAGACCCACGGTCAGTGCGACACAAACGGCACCGATCAGGCTCAGCACCGGTGTGCCGAGCAGCAGGGTGACGAACAGCACCCGGATCCCTTCAGGCGGCAGGTTAAGCAGGATGCCGAGCAGCGGGGAGATCAGCAGCAGCGGCAGGCCGGTGATCAGCCAGTGCGCCAGTACCTTGGCCAGCACCAGCACCGACACCGGGTGCGAACTCAGCAGGTACTGTTCCAGCGTGCCGTCTTCAAAATCGGAGCGGAACACACTGTCCAGTGACAGCAGGGCCGCCAGCAGAGCCGCCACCCAGATGATACCGGGGGCCACCGCCTGCAGCAGGTCGGGTCGGGCGCCGATGCCAAGCGGGAACAGGCTGGTGACCAGGATAAAGAACAGCAGCGGGTTGGCCATCTCGGCACGATGCCGCATGGCCAGGATCAGGTCGCGCCGGATCAGCAGGGTGAACGCCCGCGTCAGTGAGTCGGAAGTCATGCGGACAGGTTGATGCGGTGCACGGTCGTGCCGTCCAGGTTGACGGTGTGGTGCGAGGTGACGGCCAGCATGCCGCCCGCCCGGGTATGCGCCTCCAGCAATTCCTCGACGACCCGGATGCCGTGCACGTCCAGCGAGGTGAACGGTTCGTCGAGGATCCACAGGGTCGCGTCGGTGACCAGCAGTCGCGCCAGTGCCAGACGCCGTTGCTGGCCGGCCGAGAGATTGCGGGTCAGCGTGTCTTCGAACCCGTACAGGTCCACTTTTTCCAGTGCTTCCTGCGGGGTAACTGCGCCGGGCCTGCCCAGTGCCCGGGCCATGGCGAGATTTTCCAGTGCCGTCAGGTCCAGCTTGTTGCCGTCGCGGTGCCCGACATAGGCGGTGTGCTGATAGTAATCGGCGCCCAGCTTCTCGATTTCGGTGCCATTCCAGCGCACGGTGCCGGCATCCGGATAGCGGATTCCGCACAGGATGCGCAGCAGTGAGGTCTTGCCGCTGCCGTTGCGGCCTTCCAGCAACAATGCCTGGCCACGTTCCAGCCGGAACGCAAGGTCGCTGAACAGGACGCGATCGTCACGGATGCATTCGAGTCCCTGGGCCTCCAGGTGGCAGGATTGTGCGGGTGTTTCTGTCACGGTTCCGTCGTTTGGTCAGGGTCGGGTTGATCCAGGTCACATGCATGATACCCCCGGTACAGGAAACCACGCCAGAAAAAATCGGAAAACCGGAGCATTATCACACATCTGCAGCACTGAAGTGTCCACTGGCGCCGACGGCCGGGGCCCTCTGTCTGGCAGTGGCAACCGGTCGGAGCCCGGTTGCGGGTGGTTCCGGTGACCCAGGTCAAGAATTGACAGATTCGTCAGTGCTAGCGTGTGACTTGGATCGGTCTGTCAATTATGACAGAATAGCCTGAAACGACTTCTGATCGTTGGTACAACAAGATGACGGATACAGAAAAGGGGCCAATCCGGCAATTGCCGGTCGAACTGCAGTCACTGGTCGATACCCATAAACAGCCGTTTGTGGTGATTGATGCCGAGTATCATATTCTTGCGGTGAACGACGCCTATAGTCAGGCATACGGCGTCAGCGCGGAGCAGGTGGTCGGCCGGCTTTGCTACGAGGTGAGCCACAACAACCCGGTACCCTGTTCCCAGTCCGGTGAGGACTGCCCGCTCGTCAGTCTCTACCAGTTCGGCAAACCCACCAGCTGTGTGCATCACCATTACGACGCCAACCACCGTCCCACCGAGGTGCGGGTTTCCGCGTTTCCCCTGCGTGGCATGAACGGTACGCTGTACATGGGGGAACTGATCGAACAGATCACCCAGCCGGAAGAGCATCCTCGCAACCGCCGGCGCATGGTGGGCAGGAGTCAGCCATTCATGGCCTGCATCCAGCAGCTCAAGGTGGCGGCCGCGGCCGATGCGCCGGTGCTGGTCCAGGGGGAAACGGGTACCGGCAAGGAACTGGCCGCAAAATACATCCACCTGCATTCACCCCGCCGGGAACAGCCGTTCCTGACGGTCGATTGCACCGTGCTGACCGAAACCCTGTTCGAGGCGGAAGTCTTCGGTCACGCACGGGGTGCCTTTACCGGCAGTGTCGGAGAGCGGATCGGGCTGTACGAGCAGGCCAATGGCGGCACCCTGTTCCTCGACGAGGTGGGCGAATTGCCGCTGTCCCAGCAGGCCAAGCTGCTGCGTGTGCTGGAGTCGGGACAGTTCCGCAGGGTGGGAGGGCGACGCGTGCGCAGCGCTGAAGTGCGTCTCATCTGTGCCACCAACCGCCATCTGTGGGATGGCGTAAAGGCCGGACGTTTTCGCGAGGATCTCTATTACCGCATCGCCTGCCTTGCAGTGCGTCTGCCCCCGTTACGGGAACGCATGGAAGACATTTCGGTACTGGCGCCGGCCCTGCTCGAAGGTATCGGCCAGACCATGAACCAGACCCTGACGCTGGCGTCAAACGCAACTGCGCGCCTGATGGAGTATGACTATCCGGGTAATGTCCGCGAACTGCGCAATATCCTGTTTGCCGCAGCAACCTCGAGTCCGGGGTTCGATATCGATGCCGCAACCATCGACCAGGTACTTGCACAGCACAAAAGCGAGCGGGAATTGCTGGTCCAGAAGGACCGGCGTGCAACGGATGCGCCTGCAGACACCGGCATGGACACGGATGCCCTGTCCCTGTCGGCGATCGAGGCGCAGCATATCACTCAGTTGCTGCGCAAGCACGGCAACAGCCGCAAACAGGTGGCTGCCAAACTGGGCATCAGTGAACGCACCCTGTATCGCAAGCTGAAACGGTTGCGGGAGGAATAGGTTTACGCACTGCCGCTGTGCCGGATGCGCGCAACCCTCCTGCCTGACAGGTATGGTATCCATGCGGCAATTCCCGGCTGCACACCAGGCCCGCCGCGCGTGAGCAGGGACCCGGTTCGGTCCTGCGTGCACTGCATGGCT
>CAZMAK010000135.1:3739-5361 GCA_964564245.1 uncultured Ectothiorhodospiraceae bacterium
CACTGCATGGCTGCCCGGATGCGGATGCGTCCCGTGGCGGATGTCCGGCCGTTTGTACGGGTACGGGTGGAGGATTATGCTCTTCCGGCAGACTGGAGAATGGCATCGACGGAGACGGCCAGTGACAAGCGCAATCGACCCGGTGTGCGGCATGACGGTCGGCACCGACAGCAAGCATCATTTTCAACACGCCGGCCAGGACTATTACTTCTGCTGCGCCGGCTGCCGGCAGAAGTTTGCCGCCGACCCGGTACACTACCTGCACCCGCAACCGGCAGCGCAGCACACCGATCCGGTCTGCGGCATGACGGTGGACGAGGATACCATCCACCGGTTTACCCACCAGGGAAACCGCTATTATTTCTGCGGCCCGTCCTGCATGGAGCGATTCCGCAACACCCCGGAGCAATATCTGCACCCGCAGCCACCGGCCAGGGACGTCTCCTGCGACGTATCCTGCGGCCTGGAGCCGCGGCGCTATACCTGCCCGATGGATCCCGAAATCGTGCAGGACCATCCCGGCAGCTGCCCGAAGTGCGGGATGGCGCTGGAACCGATGGAAATCACGGCGCCCGCGACGCGCACCGAGTACACCTGTCCCATGCACCCGGAGGTCGTACAGGACCATCCCGGCAACTGCCCGCAGTGCGGGATGGCGCTGGAGCCGCGCACGGTCACCATCGAGGATCGCAACGAGGAGCTGGTCGACATGACGCGGCGCCTGTGGGTCTGCGGCCTGTTGGCGCTGCCGGTTTTTGTGCTGGCAATGATGCTGGACATGGCACCGCAATGGCTGCCCACGGGCTGGCAGGTGCATGCCGTGCAGTGGCTGGAATGCCTGCTTGCCACACCGGTGGTGTGGTGGGGCGGATGGCCGTTTTTCGTGCGGGGCTGGCAATCGCTGCGTACGCGCAACCTGAACATGTTCACGTTGATCGGGCTGGGCGTGGCGGTGGCGTGGAGCTACAGCATGGTCGCACTGCTGTTTCCCGCCGCGTTCCCGCCCGCCATGCAGCAGTCCGGTGGTACGGTGGCCGTCTACTTCGAGGCCTCCGCGGTGATCACGGTTCTGGTGCTGCTTGGCCAGGTGCTCGAATTGCGCGCACGCTCCCGCACCGGTGCCGCGCTGCGCCTGTTGCTGGGGCTGGCGCCGGCCTCTGCGCGCCTCGTGGAGGATGACGGCAGTGAGGTGGATATCCCGCTGGAACAGGTCCATCCGGGCGACGTGCTGCGGATCCGTCCGGGCGAAAAGGTCCCCGTCGACGGTGTGGTGACCCAGGGCAGCAGTGCGGTGGACGAGTCCATGGTCACCGGTGAACCGGTGCCCGTGGTCAGGGAAAGCGGTGCTCGACTGATCGGTGCCACGGTGAACGGGACCGGCAGCCTGCTGATGCGTGCGGAGAAGGTAGGCAGCGATACCCTGCTGGCACAGATCGTGCGCATGGTCGGTGAGGCACAGCGTTCGCGTGCCCCGATCCAGCGACTGGCGGACCGGGTGGCCGGCGTGTTTGTCCCGGCCGTCGTACTGGTTGCCGTGCTGACGTTTCTCGCGTGGATGACCTGGGGACCGCAACCGCATCTTGCCCACGCCATCGTCAACGCCGTGGCCGTGCTGATCATCG
>CAZMAK010000136.1:0-921 GCA_964564245.1 uncultured Ectothiorhodospiraceae bacterium
GCAACCACGCCAACAAGCGCTGGAAGAAGGCGGTCGAGAAGATACTGGAAGACTCGCCGTACGGGGTCAACGGCAAGGTATATGTCGCTTCCGACCTGTGGCACATGCGTTCACTGGTCTTTACCGACAAGCCGGATTTCCTGATCGGCAACAGCTACGGCAAGTTCATCCAGCGTGACACCCTGCACAAGGGCAAGGAGTTCGAGGTCCCGCTGATCCGCGTCGGGTTCCCGATCTTCGACCGGCACCACCTGCATCGTGACACCACGCTGGGTTACGAGGGTGCGATGCACCTGCTGAAGCTGCTGGTCAACGCCGTGCTGGAACGTCTCGACGAGGAGACGCGCGGCATGGGTACCACGGACTACAACTATGACCTGATCCGCTGAGGCGGGTCAGCGGGATGCCGGCCCGGCGGGCCGGCATCCCGGTCCGGGAGGAAGCTTCATGCCGAATGTGATGATCCGTCGCAACCAGGAGGGGCTGCTGTCCTTCTATGTTGCCAAGAAAGACCTGGAGGCGACCGTGGTATCCGTGGAAACCGATACCGGTGAGGCCTGGGGCGGTGCCATCGAACTGGATGACGGTTCGAGGTATTACATCGACCCGGTCAGCCCGCCGCCCGAGTTCCCGACCACGCTGCGCTTCCGGCGGGCGTAATTTGATGGATGCTTTACCGGCCGGGTCCGGACAGGAACAGTTCCTGCCCCCTTCGGGAGAAGGGCAGGATGAGGGGATAGCAATCCGGTGGTTGCCTGAAAAGATCCCCTCACCCCGGCCCTCTCCCGGAGGGAGAGGGAGTGTATCGGCCGAATGGCCGGTCAATCCGGTTGTCGCTGCAATGCGAAACCACTCTCCCGGCGGGAGAGGGAGTGTATCGGCCGAATGGCCGGTCAGCCCGGTTATCGCTGTAATCCGAAA
>CAZMAK010000136.1:1021-5338 GCA_964564245.1 uncultured Ectothiorhodospiraceae bacterium
CCACTCTCCCGGCGGGAGAGGGAGTGTATCGGCCGCATGGCCGGTCAGTCCGGTTATCGCTGTAACCCGAAACCACTCTCCCGGCGGGAGAGGGAGTGTATCGGCCGCATGGCCGGTCAGTCCGGTTTTGGCCGTAACCCGAAACCACCGGCGTTGGCCGGTGGAGTATTCAGAGGAGATTGAATCATGGCCTTGCAGATCGTTCGTGACGTATGTACCGCATGCGGGGATTGTGAACCCGTTTGTCCGACCAAATCCATCACGCCCTGGAAAGGGGTCTACCGCATCGACCCGGAGACCTGTACCGAGTGCGAGGGTGAATACGATGCACCGCAGTGCCTGGATGCGTGCATGGAGGATGACTGCATCATCCCGCTGAACAGCTGATGCCTGACGGCAGGACAGCGAAACCACCGCTATCCGTTCCGGACGAACGGAGCTGACGGGGCGCAGCCAGCGGCCCCACGAGGAGAGACCAGTATGACGGAAACAGCCCTGTCCCGTGATCTTGCCCTGCGTATCGCCATGGCCGCCCGTGCCCTGCCGGATGCGGATACGGCCGGCCTGCTGGAGGTGCTGGACGATGCGATCGGACTGCCGCCGACCGAGGCAACACTGGCGGACCTGACCGTGAAGCAGCTGAAGGCGGCGGCGGGCGGAAAACTCGCGGCCGTCGATGCCGGCCTGCTCAAGGCGGCGTTGTCGCATCTGAAAGGTCACAATGATGCGCCGGCGGAGACGTTGCCGGAGCCGCAGGCCTGGTGCGAGGGGGACATGCCCGATGCCATCCGGGTGGCGTGCGCGTCCAACCACGGCGAGGAACTCGATGGCCACTTCGGATCCTGCCGCCGGTTCCTGGTCTACCAGGTATCGAAACAGGAAATCCGCCTGATCGACCTGCGCGCCACCGACGAGGAGCCCGCTGATGACCGGAATGCCTGGCGTGCGTGCCTGATTGCCGACTGCCAGGTACTGTTCGTCGCCTCGATCGGCGGGCCTGCCGCCGCACAGGTGGTGAAGGCCGGCATTCACCCCGTCAAGCAACCACAGGGCGGGCCTGCCCGCGCGCGGCTGACGGATCTGCAGGACAAGCTGGCCAGTGCACCGCCGCCCTGGCTGGCGAAGGCGATGGGCCATGCCGCAGAGGACCGTGTCCGGTTCACGGTGAGCGAGACGGCGGACTGACTCGTGCTGGATGAAGCGGTCATCGGCCGGATCGCCGCGCTGGTCGCGGCGCGTGGGCCGGGCGAAGCCACCCTGGCGCAGTTGCGTGCCGACTGGCCGGGGCTGCGTTTCACCGCCTGTGCCGATGACGACATCTGCGGTCCGGCGCCGTACCTGGAGGCGGAGACATTCAACCTCTACCTGCTCGATGCGCGTGAACACTGTATCGCCCTGACCAGCGACCTGTCCGTCGCCAGCGGCGTGGTACTGGCCGATGTCGAACCCGATGACGCATGACACGGCCGGGCCGCCGGGCGACGGCCGTCCAGCGGGTGGCTGCGCGCATTGCCCGCACCGTGCAGACCGGCTGGCGTCCGGTCGCTGCCAGCCCGGGGACACCTGCGTGCGCGCCATGAGTGGCCGGCAGATCGAGCGGTTCTTTCGCGGTAATCCCGACCTTGCCGATGCCTATGCCGGTGACGGGTTCTGGGAACGGCGTGCCATCGCCGCACGCTACCTGTCACAGCAGCGGCTGCTCACCCTGGTCGGGGATCCGGACGAGGTGGTGCGGCGGGTGCTGGCCTGGCGGTTGCCGATCGGTGAACTGGTGCGCCTGGTGGCCGACCCGGACCGCGAGGTGCGGATCACCGTCGCCGACCGCGCGCCGCCGGCACTGCTGGAACGCCTGGTTGCCGATCCCGATTACCTGGTGCGGCAGACGGTCGCGCGACACCTGCCGCCCGGGCGCCTGTTCTGCATGATCCGCGACCGCGACAGCGAGGTGCGCAAGAGCGTGGCCCGGCGGCTGCCACGCGAGAGCCTGCTGTTGATGAGCCATGATGCCGATCCGGAAGTCCGCCGCGTGGTCGCCGGACGCATGTCCCCCGAGGTGGCAGTCGTCATGCTGCGCGACTCCGACTGGCGGGTCAGGTTGACGGCCGTGGGGCGGGTGCCGCCGGCCGCGCTGGCAACGGCCCTGGAGGATGAAGACCGGGACGTGCGTGACGCGGCCCGCCAGCGCAGCGAATCACTGTGTGCACGCAGGGACGGCGTGCGGGAAGAGGAGTTGCAGGATGAGTGAAGAACATCCCTTTGCGCAATACATCCGGATACTCGGCAAGGGCAGCCGGGGGATGCGTGCGCTGAGCCGGGAGCAGGCACGCGATGCCATGCGGATGATATACCGCCACGCGGTGGAGCCGGAACAGCTTGGTGCCTTCCTGATGTTGATGCGCGTCAAGGAGGAAAGCGCGTCAGAGGTGGCGGGGTTCGTCGAGGCCCTGCGTGACAGCCTGCCGCCGCCGGAAATTCCCGGCCCGGTGGCGATCGACTGGCCGGCCTATGCCGGCAAGCGTCGCCAGCTACCCTGGTTTCTGCTTGCCGCACTGCTGCTGGGACGTAACGGCCGGCCGGTACTGATGCACGGGCTGACGCGCGACGATGAACGCCTGTACGTGCCCGCCGCACTGGCGGCGCTGGATATCGAGGTATCGACTTCACTGCCGGGTGCCCTGCAGCAGGTGCAGCAGCAGGGCTTTGCCTACGTGGCAATCCAGACCCTGTCACGTCTGAGCTGGGAACTGCTCGAGATGCGGCCACTGCTGGGCCTGCGCTCGCCGCTGCACACCGTGGTGCGCATGCTCAATCCGGCGGGTGCGCCATTGATGTTGCAGGGCGTGTTCCATCCCAACTATGCGCCGGTCCATCAGCAGGCGGCCGGCCTGCTGGGCCAGGCCGCGGTACTGGCGATCAAGGGTGAGGGTGGTGAGGTCGAACGCGTACCCGAACGCAGCTGTACCCTGTTCGGTCTGCGGGACAGTGGGTACTGGCAGGAAGAGTGGCCGGCATTGTTACCGCCGGACCGCTATGTACCGGCGAACTTCCCTGACCTGCAGCATTTCCGGGCCGTGTGGGAGGGCAGGGCAGCGGATCCGTATGGCGAGCTGGCGGTCACCGGCACGCTGGCGCTGGTGATTCGTGCACTGGGCATGGAGACCAGCCGGGACGCCGCGCATGACCTGGCGGCGGAGTGGTGGGAGCAACGCCTGGAGACGGTGATACCTCGATCCGTCAATGCATCATGAAAATCCCGTGCCTCGACCAGCAGCGCATTGCCGACACCTGCTCCGCCAGCGATCCGGCCGGTGGCGAGCAGGAGTTGCCGGGTAAGCTGAAAAGCCTTTGCCCGGAACTGGAATTCCGCCGGGTACTGGTGCGCGGTGGCTGGCATCGTCCCGGCGGCGTGGTCGGCCCGGATTACGGGCGCGTGGCGGTGAGCCTGCGCGAATGGGCCGAGCAGGAATCCGGTGGAGACGTTGCACGGCTGATGGATCGCTACGCCGGCAACCGGTTGTTCGCCACCAGCCTTGCGGGCAAGACCCATTACCTCGTGGCACGGACCGGTCCGCGTGCCGCCGACTTCGTGCAGCTGGAGGTCGAGGAACTGCAGGAAGTGCTGAACCACTACCTGAACGATCCCGACTGGATGCCCGACAGCCTGGAAGAGTTTATCGATCCGCTCGACTACCCGCGGCTGGAGCCGGAACCCGTGGCCGCGCCGTACTACGTGTTCCGGCGCCTGCTGCCGGTCACCGGCCTGATCGAAACGCTGCAGCGGGACAACCCCGGGCAGGACCGCCTGCTGCGGTTTACCCGTGACTGGGATCGCAGCAGTGCGGCCGGCAAGACCGGCTTCTGCGACCACTGGGTACTGGCAATCCGCGAATACTACGACCAGAACGGGATGCCGCATACCAGCGCCAGGCCGGTGGCCGCCGCTAACGGAAAGGCACCGAAGCCGGTGGCCGACGGCGTGCTGCGCGGCGCGGAACTGGCCACGCACCTGCAGGGATTCGATCGCCAGGCCGGTTATCCCATGGCCTGGTACTTCCACCTGCTGGTCGCGCCGGGTGCCGCACAGCAGCTCATCCCGGCCGTACTGGCAGACCATGACAACGGCTATGACTACCTGCCGCCGGCCGACCTCGAACTGTTGCGGCAATGGCAGGAGGCCCCCTACGCCATGAGCTGATGATGGTGCCAGAGTCACTGCTGTCCCGCAAATTCCCTCTCCAGCGTTCACATCATTGTTAAAACGATGTGTTCCTTCTCCCGCCGGGAGCAGGCGTTGCTGCTTGATCATGGTGCCAGCGC
>CAZMAK010000137.1:0-5303 GCA_964564245.1 uncultured Ectothiorhodospiraceae bacterium
TTCGCCGTCAATCCGCAGGACGGGCGCATGGTGGTGATCGAGATGAACCCGCGCGTGTCACGTTCCTCGGCGCTGGCCTCCAAGGCCACCGGCTTCCCCATCGCCAAGGTGGCCGCCAAGCTTGCCGTGGGCTACACGCTGGACGAGCTCAGTAACGAGATCACCGGCGGCGCAACGCCGGCCTCGTTCGAACCGACCATCGATTACGTGGTGACCAAGGTGCCACGCTTCACCTTCGAGAAGTTCCCGCAGGCGGAAGCCCTGCTCGGCACCCAGATGAAGTCGGTCGGCGAGGTGATGGCCATCGGCCGCACCTTCCAGGAATCCCTGCAGAAGGCCCTGCGCGGGCTGGAAACCGGTAACGACGGACTGAACGAGCGCTTTGACCTGAGCCAGGAAGACGTGAGTGACGAACTGCGCAAGGAACTGGCGATTGCGCGCCCGGAACGCCTGTGGAACGTCGCGGACGGGTTCCGCGCCGGGATGACACTGCAGGAACTGCACGGGCTGACCGCGATCGATCCGTGGTTCCTGGCGCAGATCCAGGACCTCGTCGATACGGAGCATCATTTGCGCGGCAGCCGGCTTGACCGGCTCGATGCGGTTGCCATGCGTGCTGTGAAGCGCAAGGGATTCTCGGACAGCCGCCTGGCGTACCTGCTGGGATGCGGCGAAGAGGAACTGCGTCGCCACCGCCACGCACTCGGTGTGCGTCCGGTGTACAAGCGCGTCGATACCTGCGCGGCCGAGTTCTCCACCTCCACGGCCTACCTGTACTCCACCTACGAGGAGGAATGCGAGGCGCAGCCGGACTCGCGGGACAAGATCATGGTGCTGGGCGGCGGCCCGAACCGGATCGGGCAGGGCATCGAGTTCGACTACTGTTGCGTGCACGCGGCGCTGGCCTGCCGGGAAGACGGATTCGAGACCATCATGGTGAACTGTAACCCGGAAACCGTATCCACCGATTTCGATACCTCCGACCGGCTGTACTTTGAACCGGTCACGCTGGAAGACGTGCTCGAGATCATCCACGTCGAGCAGCCCAAAGGGGTGATCGTCCAGTACGGCGGCCAGACACCGCTCAAGCTCTCGCGTGGTCTGGAGGCGAACGGTGCCCCGGTCATCGGCACTTCGGCCGACGCCATCGACCATGCCGAGGACCGCGAGCGCTTCCAGAAGATGGTGCAGAAACTGGGGCTGTTACAACCGCCGAACCGGATCGCCTCCACCATCCAGCAGGCCATGACGCTGGCCGAGGAGGTCGGCTATCCCCTGGTCGTGCGTCCCTCCTATGTGCTGGGCGGGCGCGCCATGGAGATCGTCTATTCCTCCGAGGACCTGGCGCGCTACATGCGCGAGGCGGTGCAGGTGTCCAATGATTCCCCGGTGTTGCTGGATCACTTCCTGGACGATGCGGTCGAGGTCGACGTCGATGCGATCTCGGACGGCACGGATGTGCTGATCGGCGGCATCATGGAGCATATCGAGCAGGCCGGTGTGCATTCCGGTGACTCCGCCTGCTCGTTGCCGCCCTATACGCTGAGCGAGTCCCTGCAGCAGCGCATGTGCCGGCAGGTCGCCGACATGGCGCGTGAACTGAAGGTGCACGGCCTGATGAACACGCAGTTTGCGATCAAGGGTGAGGATATCTACCTGATCGAGGTCAACCCGCGCGCATCCCGTACCGTGCCGTTCGTCTCCAAGGCGACCGCGCTGCCGCTGGCCCGGATCGCCGCGCGGGTCATGACCGGCAGGAGCCTGCGTGCACAGGGATACTCCAGCATGGTGCGGCCGTCACACTACTCGGTGAAGGAAGCGGTGTTCCCGTTCATCAAGTTCCAGGGCGTCGATCCCCTGCTCGGTCCGGAGATGAAATCCACCGGCGAGGTGATGGGTATCGGGCGGACCTTCGGCGAGGCCTTCGCCAAGGCGCAGATGGGGGCGGGCAACACCGTCCCCAGCACCGGTACCGCATTTCTCAGCGTGCGCAGGAACGACCGTACCGCCGTGGTGGGCCTGGCCCGCGACCTGCTGCGCAAGGGTTTCCGGCTGGTGGCGACCCGCGGTACCGCATCCGCCATCCATGCCGATGGTCTTGCCTGTGACGTGGTGAACAAGGTGATGGAAGGGCGCCCCCATATCGTCGACATGATCAAGAACGGGCAGATTGATTTCATTGTCAATACGACCGAGGGCAAACAGGCCATCGCGGATTCCTATACCATTCGCAGGAGCGCGCTGCAGCGCAAGGTATCCTACGTGACGACGCTGGCGGGTGCGCGGGCGACCTGTATGGCGCTCGATTATCTGGACACGGGCAGCGTCATCAGCCTGCAAGAACTGCATCGGGAGGTTACGCAATGACCGGCAAGGTACCGATTACCGCGCGTGGCGCAGATAAACTGCGCGAGGAACTCGCGCGGCTGAAGACCGTGGAGCGTCCGCGCATCATTGCGGCCATTGCCGAGGCGAGGGCGCACGGCGACCTGAAGGAGAATGCGGAATATCACGCGGCCCGCGAACAGCAGAGCTTCGTCGAGGGCCGCATCAAGGAGATCGAGGGCAAGCTGGGCAATGCCCATATCGTCGATGTCACCGCGATGGAACCGAGCGGCAAGGTGGTGTTCGGGTGCACGGTGGAACTGATCGACGAGGACAGCGAGGAAACCATCGTCTACCAGATCGTCGGCGAGGATGAGGCCGATATCAAGATCGGCATGATCTCGATCAACTCGCCCATCGCGCGCGGCCTGATCACCCGGATGGAGGGTGACGTGGTGACCGTCGTGGTGCCCGGTGGAACGCGGAGTTTCGAGATTGTCGAAGTCCGCTATATCTAGCCTGCATTTCCCGCCGGGCGGCAGTTCCGTATCGCACGCTGCATGGATATCGCGGTGAGCCGCATCTGCTCCTGCCTCCCGGTGATGCTGCAGCGGCTGCTGCTGGCCGTGTGGGTCGGCTCGCTGTTTGCCAGCGGGCTGCTGGCCGCACCGGTGTTGTTCCGGGTGCTGGAGGACCGTGCGCTGGCCGGCACCGTGGCGGGTGCGCTGTTTGCGGTCACGGCCTGGCTGGGCCTGGCGTGCGGTGTGGTCTTGCTGGTCGTGGACTGGCTGCAGGCGCGCAGGACCGGCTGGCGTTTCTGGTGCCTGGTGTCGATGCTGGCGCTGACGGCAACCGGACAGTTCGTGCTGGCCCCCATGATTGCACAGCTGCGCACGGCCGGCCTGGTGGACAGCGCCCGTTTCGGCCAGCTGCATGGTATCGCAGGCGTGCTGTATCTGGTGACGATGCTGACCGGTCTGGTGCTGGTCGCGGCCGGGCCGGCCCGGCGGGATCAGTCGGTAGTTTCCCGGTAAATCAGTGCCACGTGGCCGATTGCCTGGACCAGTTCGGCATTCACGCTGGCACAGATCCGTTCGATCAGGTCGCGGCGTGCCTCCCGGTCGGCCGCGCTGATCCGGATCTTCATCAGCTCGTGGTGTTCGAGTGACAGCTCGATTTCCCGCAATACCGCCTGGCTCAGCCCGGCGTTGCCGATGCTGACGACCGGTTTCAGCGCATGGCCCCGGCCGCGCAGTTCGCGCCGGGTGGATTCTGGCAGTGACATGGCAACGGATTCCGTGAACAATGGGGGCGGATTATACGGAATCCCGCCCGCCGGCTGGCAACTGATTGAATGACGAATGGGTAGAAGCAAGAGCAGTCACAACTGGCTGCGGGAACACTTTGATGATCCCTACGTCCAGCGTGCGCAGCGTGAGGGCTACCGGTCGCGTGCGGTTTACAAGCTGGAGGAAATCCAGCAAAAGGACCGTATCCTGCGCCCGGGTTCCTGCATCGTCGACCTGGGTGCGGCCCCCGGTGGCTGGTCGCAATATGCCATGAAGTACCTGTCCGGCAATACACGGATCGTCGCGCTGGATATCCTGCCCATGGACGAGATACCGGGTGTCGAGTTTATCCAGGGGGACTTTCGCGAACAGCCGGTGCTGGACGCCTTGCTGGCGGCGACCGAAGGAACCCCGGTCGACCTTGTAATGTCGGACATGGCACCCAATATCAGTGGCATGGAGGCCGTCGACATTCCGCGCAGCATGTATCTGGTTGAACTCGCGGTGGAACTGGCCGACAGGGTACAGGCCAGGGGCGGCGATCTGCTGTGCAAGGCATTCCAGGGCGAGGGCTTTGACGCAGTGTTCGCAGGTCTCCGAGGAAAGTACAGCAAGGTATTGATACGTAAGCCAAAGGCGTCCAGGCCGCGCAGCCGTGAGGTGTATCTTCTGGCCAAGGGTCGAAGGCACGCGGTTGTGTCATAATTGCTCGGCCATGCGTTTGACGCAGCGCGAAATCATGGCAAACTGAGCACTGTTTACGAGAGGAATCCGGTTTGAACGATCTGGTCAAGAATCTCCTGCTGTGGGTTGTCATTGCCATTGTCCTGATGACGGTGTTCAACAACTTTGCACCACAGACACCCGGCCGGCAGACCGTGAACTATTCCGATTTCATCGGCGACGTGCAGCAGGGCCAGATCCAGCGGGTCGAGATCGAGGGCCATACCGTGCGCGGGGTACGCACGGACGGCAGCCTGTTCACCACCCAGACACCGCCGGACGATCCCAAGATGGTCGATGACCTGTTGCGCAACAAGGTCGATGTCAAGGTGGTCGAGCCCGCACAGCACGGCCTGCTGATGACCATCTTTATCAACTGGTTCCCGATGCTGCTGCTGATCGGCGTGTGGATCTTCTTCATGCGTCAGATGCAGGGCGGAGGCGCCGGCCGTGGCGCCATGTCCTTTGGCAAGAGCAAGGCACGCATGCTGGGCGAGGACCAGGTGAAGATCACCTTTGCCGATGTGGCCGGCGTCGAGGAGGCCAAGGAAGAGGTCAGCGAACTGGTCGAATTCCTGCGTGAGCCGGGTAAGTTCCAGCGCCTCGGGGGCAAGATTCCGCGCGGTATCCTGATGGTCGGTTCGCCGGGTACCGGCAAGACCCTGCTGGCCAAGGCGATTGCCGGCGAGGCCAAGGTGCCGTTCTTCACCATCTCCGGCTCCGACTTTGTCGAGATGTTCGTCGGCGTGGGTGCCTCGCGCGTGCGTGACATGTTCGACCAGGCCAAGAAGCATGCACCGTGCATCATCTTCATCGACGAGATCGACGCCGTCGGTCGCCACCGTGGCGCCGGTTTGGGTGGCGGGCACGACGAGCGCGAACAGACGCTCAACCAGCTGCTCGTGGAGATGGACGGCTTCGAGGGCAACGAGGGCGTAATCGTGATCGCCGCGACCAACCGTCCGG
>CAZMAK010000138.1:0-5238 GCA_964564245.1 uncultured Ectothiorhodospiraceae bacterium
TACAGCCTGTACTGTGCCGTGATCGTGAAGAAAGTCGACGAGAAGACCCGCAGCAAGGTCGGCATCAACGAGCTGCTGCGCGATATCTGAACACCGCCATGACCACACTGTACGGTATCGCCAGCTGCGACACGGTGAAAAAGGCGCGCCGCTGGCTCGACGAGCACGAGGTCGAGTACCGTTTCCACGACCTCCGCAGGGACGGGCTGGACCGGGAGCGGTTGCAGCGCTGGGAGCGACGGCTCGGGTGGGAGACCCTGCTGAACCGGCGCGGCACCACCTGGCGCGGACTGCCGGAGGCGGTACGCGCAGAGATCGACCGCGGCACGGCGCTCACTGTGATGCTGCAACAGCCGGCCATCATCCGGCGCCCGCTGCTCGAACACGGCCACACCCTGCGGGTGGGTTTCACCAGCGACGGCTACCGGGCGCTGTTCGGATGAGCCCGACCCGGCAACTGGCGGAGGCGCTGATCGCACGCGCATCGGTCACCCCGAACGACGCCGGTTGCCAGACCCTGCTCGCCGACCGCCTGCAACGGATCGGCTTCGACATCGAACACCTGCGCTTCGGCGAGGTCGACAACCTGTGGGCGCGCCGCGGCACGTCCGCGCCCCTGTTCGTCTTCGCCGGGCATACCGACGTGGTACCACCGGGCCCGCCGGCAGACTGGGACAGCGAGCCGTTCAGCCCCGGCGTGCGTGACGGTTACCTGTACGGGCGCGGCGCCGCCGACATGAAGGGCAGTATCGCCGCCATGGTGACCGCCTGCGAACGCTTCATCGGCACCTGCCCGGAACACGCCGGTTCCATCGCGTTCCTGATCACCAGCGACGAGGAAGGCCCGTCGACGCACGGCACGGTCAAGGTAGTCGAGTGGCTGGAAGCACGCGGGCAAAAGATCGACTGGTGCCTGGTCGGCGAACCCTCCAGCCGGGAACACGCCGGCGACGTCATCAAGAACGGGCGGCGCGGCTCCCTCAACGCGGTACTCACGATCCACGGCCAGCAGGGCCATGTCGCCTATCCACAGCTGGCGGACAATCCCGTGCACCGCGCCGCGCCGGCGCTGGCGGAGCTGGTGGCGACGGAGTGGGACCGGGGCAATGCGCACTTCCCGCCGACCACCTTCCAGATCTCCAACCTCCATGCCGGCCAGGGCACCGAGAACGTGATCCCCGGCAGCCTGGAAGTGCTGTGCAACTGGCGCTTCTCGACCGAATCCAGCATACAATCCCTGCAGGCGCGCTTCGAGGAGCTGCTCGCACGCCATGGCCTGCGCTATACCGTACAATGGAAGCTGTCCGGCGAGCCGTTCCTGACCCCGGCCGGTGAACTGGTCGACGCGGCACGCGCCGCCATCCATGCGGTCACCGGCCGGGACACGGAACTGTCCACCAGCGGGGGCACCTCGGACGGACGCTTCATTGCACCGACCGGCGCCCAGGTGGTCGAACTGGGGCCGGTCAACACAACGATCCACAAGGTCAACGAATGTGTAAAACTTGCCGAACTGGAGCAGCTGTCCGTCATCTACCAGGGCATACTGGAGCGCCTGCTGGAGTGAACCCGTGATGAATCGCCACCTGCCACCTGTCGTTATCGCCGGCAGCCTGCTGTTGCCGCTGCTGCTGGGCGCCTGCTCGATGGGACAGCTGGTCGTGCGCGGCTCGCAGCCGATCCTGGACAGCGGCATCGTATCCATGAACCGCGAAACCGACCTGCAGCTGGCACGCGAGGCCATGCCGGCCAACCTGAAGCTGATGGAAGGCATGCTGGTCGCAGACCCGCGCAACCACACCTTGCGGCTGGATGCGGCCGAAGGCTTCTATGGTTACAGCTTCGGTTTCATCGAACCCGAGGACCGCACGCGCGCCGCCGCCCTGTACCGGCGCTGCTACGACCACGCACTGGTGGCGCTGCGCCAGGACGGCCTGCAGGCGGACCCGGCCACGACCGCGACCGACCGGTTGCAGGAGGCGGTCGCACGACTCGGCAAACCGGCCGTACCGGCGCTGTTCTGGGCCGCCTCCTGCTACGGAAAATGGATCGACCTGAACCGCGACAAGATCGCCGGCATTGCGGGGCTCGGCAATGCCGCGGTGCTGATGCAACGGGTGCTGGAACTGGACGACACCTATTATCACGGCGGGGCGAACCTGTTTTTCGGCGTCTATTACGGCGGCCGCTCCCCGCTGCTCGGCGGCGACTTCAGTCGCGCCGAACAGTATTTTCAGCGTGCGACGGCGATCAACGGCGGCAGGCTGTTGCTGGTGGACGTGCTGAAGGCGCAGTACCTGTACCGGCAGCAACTCGATCGCGCCGCCTTCCACCGCACCCTGCAGGCCGTGCTGGCCGCACCCGTGGACAGCGACCCGGAACTGGCACTGATCAACACCATTGCCCGGCGCAATGCCGACGACCTGTTGCAACACGAGGATGAGTGGTTCTGATGATGCGTGTTACCCGCCACCTGCTGCACCTGACCCTGTTCGCGCTGCTGGTGTGCGCCGGTCCCGTACCGGCTGCACCACCGGAGTATGTGCTCAAGTTCGCCACCCTGGCCCCGGAAGGGACCACCTGGGTCAACCTGCTGGAGGAATGGGCGGATACCGTCAGGACCGAAAGCCAGGGCCGCCTGGTGTTCAAGATCTATCCCGGCGGCGTGCAGGGCGACGAGCCCGACGTGCTGAAAAAGATCCGCTTCGGACAGCTGCAGGGCGGCGCCTTCACCGGCTACGGCATCGGGCACATCTATTCCCCGGCACGCATCCTGGAGATGCCGTTCCTGTTCCGGGACATCCACGAGATCGACTACGTGCGCGAACGCCTGATGCCGGAGATCGAACAGGGTTACCGCGACAACGGCTATGAACTGCTGGGCTGGATGGAGGTCGGCTTCATCTACTTCTTCTCCAAAGAGCCGATTGCCAGGTTTGACGATCTCAAGCAGTGCCGCATCTGGTACTGGCAGGGCGATCCGCTCGGCAAGGCCTTTTTCGACGCCAGCGGGCTGGCCCCCGTGCCACTGTCGATCATCGACGTCTACACCAGCCTGTCGACCGGCATGATCGACACCGTCTACGCACCGCCGCTGGGCGCCATCGCCCTGCAGTGGTTCTCCAAAACGCACTACATCACCAATGTGCCGATGGCCAACGGCATCGGTTCACTGGTCGTGTCGCGCAAGTTCTTCCGCGACCTGCCACAGGACCTGCAAAAACTGCTCAAACGCACCGGCGCGGAAACCGGGGCAAAGCTGGTGGCCGCGACCCGCAAGGACAACGCGGAAGGCATGGACCTGCTGGTGGAGCGTGGCATGGTGCTGGTGGAGGACACGGGCGACCTGCAAACGGACAAGGTACGCGCCATTTCCGACAAGGCCATGGACACCCTGATGGACAGCGGCTACCTGCCGGCGGCAACGGTCCGGCGCGTGCAGGACTGGCTGGACGAATACCGCGCAGCGAGCGCCGATGGTGCGCACTGACCCCGCCTGGATCACTGCCCTGCGGCAGACCCTGGTCCGCTTCGACACCTTCATGGCCGGTTGCGCGTTGCTGGCGCTGCTGCTGCTGATCCTGGGCCAGGTACTGCTGCGCAATTTCCTCGAAACCGGCATCCCGGCCGCAGAGGTCCTGTCCCGTTACCTGGTCCTGTACGTCGCCTTCTTCGGCGCCGGGCTGGCCGTGGAACAGCAGCGCCATATCCGTGTCGACGCCCTGGCCGCCTTCCTCGACAGGAACCTGGTGCGCCGGCTGCAACGACCGCTCTACCTGATATCGGCGGTCGTATGCGGACTGCTGGCCTGGGGCGCCATGCGCTTCTGGTATGACGACTGGCAGAACATCGCCCCGAACGAACGCTGGTCCTCGGTGCTGGCCCTGATCACCCCGTTCGGGTTCTGCCTGCTCACCCTGCACTTCCTGCTCGGCGCCCTGTTTCCGCACGCCACGGAACAGGACCACGCATGATCCCGCTACTGGTCGTCCTGCTGGTACTGCTGGCGCTGCTCGGCATCCCGTTGTTCATCGCCCTGGCCGCAGGCAGCCTGATGGCCACCTGGCATGCCGGGCTGGATACCGCCCTGCTGGCCGTGGAACTCAACCGGCTCGCGTCTTCGCCTTACCTCGCCGCCATCCCGCTGTTCACCTTCAGCGGGGTGGTACTGGCCGCCGGCGGCGCACCGGAACGCCTGATCCAGCTGTTCAACGCGCTGGTCGGCTGGCTGCCGGGCGGCGTGGCCGCCGTGGCGCTGACCTCGTGTGCCTTCTTCACCGCGTTCTCGGGCGCGTCCGGCGTCACCATCCTTGCGCTGGGCGGGCTGATGATGCCGATGCTGAAGCACGCCGGTTACCACGAACGCTTCAATCTCGGCCTGCTGACCACGTCCGGTTCGCTCGGCCTGCTGTTCCCGCCGAGCCTGGCCATCCTGCTGTACGGCATCGTCGCCAGCGTCAGCATCGACCAGCTGTTCCTGGCCGGCATCGTGCCGGGGCTGTTGCTGATGGTGATGCTGGGCCTGTACTGCCTGTTCGTCGGCAACCGCAGCCATTTGCAACGACACCGCTTTTCCCTGCGTGTCCTGGGCGGCGAGCTGCGCAACAGCTTCTGGGACCTGCTGTTGCCGATCGGCGTGGTCACGGGCATCTTCGGCGGCTTCGTCACCATCAGCGAGGCCTCGGCCTGCACCGCGCTGTACGTGTTACTGCTGGAAAGCGTGATTTCCCGCGAGATCAACCTGTGGCGCGACCTGCCCCGCCTGCTGGGTGAGAGCGCGGTGCTGGTCGGCAGCATCCTGATCATCCTGGGCGTGGCCATGGGCCTGACCAACCTGCTCATCGACGCACAGGTACCGATGCACATCCTCGCCTGGATCAAGACCCGCATCGATTCCCCCTTCCAGTTCCTGGTCCTGCTCAACCTGTTCCTGCTGATCGTCGGCTGCATGATGGACATCTTTTCCGCGACCGTCGTCGTGGTCCCGCTGATCCTGCCGATCGCCGCCAGTTACCACGTCGACCCGGTCCATCTCGGAATCCTGTTCCTGGCCAACCTGGAGATCGGCTACAGCACACCACCGGTCGGCATCAACCTGTTCATCGCCAGCCAGCGCTTCGGCAAGCCGGTGCTGACGCTGTTTCGCTCCGCGCTGCCGTTCCTGCTGCTGATGCTGATCTGGCTGGGACTGGTCACCTACGTGCCGTGGTTCACGCTCTGGTGGCAGTAGGAGCCTGC
>CAZMAK010000139.1:0-5198 GCA_964564245.1 uncultured Ectothiorhodospiraceae bacterium
CGCAGCGTCTACGCCAGACTGAAGGGGGTACCGACCTGGATGCCGAGTGCGGTATCCGCACGGCCACGGTTGCTGGCGAACTCGACCAGGCCATTGGCGTTTTCATACCAGCAGACCAGCCCGTCCTGCATGTCGCTGAAGGTACGCGCGTACTTCAGCAGGTAACCGTTCAGCAGCAGCCCGGCACCGGGTTCGAGCACGGCGGCGCGCAGGCCGGTGATGGCATTGCCGTAATGGTCGACATAGGCCACGCGCCACAGTTCGTCCGCCCAGTCGGGACGCAGCAGGGCGGTCGGGTCGGTGACCTCGCCCGGGACGCTGCCGCCCCGTGCAAGCCGTGCCGCAACCGGGGCAAATACATCCCGTCCGTGGAAGCTGGGCGAGGCGCCAGGCGGCACGGCCAGTTGCCAGCACCGGGCCGTGTCCGCACGCCGTGCCAGCAGGGCGAACAGGCCCTCGTTCGGTCCGACGTACCAGCGGCCGTCGATCTCCGCAACAACACCGGGGCGTGCGCCACCCACGCCGGGATCGACCACGCAGAGAAAAACCGTGCCTGGGGGAAAACCGCGGGTATAGGCCGGCAGCAGGTAGGCGGCGGCCTCGATATCGAAGGGGGGCAGATCGGTAAACAGGCTGACGACCGGCACACCCGGCGCCTGGCCGTGCAGCACGGCCTGCATCTGCCCGGTATAGGGGCCGGCCGGGCCGAAGTCCGTGCACAGTACGATCATGGGGTATCCCGTACCGGCCAGCCGCCGGTCCGCGGGTGTTGAAGCCGGTCACACATCCGACATCTTCCTGCCTGTTTCCCTCAAGCCTGGTGGTCGTTGGCCGCTACACATCAGTAATTTATTATTTACTTATTTATTAATCTATGGAGGGATGAACCATGTCCTGGGACGCACTGACACTGGCCGGTCTGGCAGTTTCTATCTTGCTGATTTCATTCATGTTCTATCTGCTTGCCCGGAATTCCCCGCACTGACGGCAATTGACCCGGTCGGCAGGGCCGACCGGGGGCAGGGCTGCTTCGGGTCGCTGCACTGGCCAGCAGGCCGGTCGCGGTCGTACACCAGCGCGGCGGCACAACCGGACAGTAACACGAGGTTCATCAGCAATATGGTGGACAGTGCGCATTTCATGGCAAGGATTCCCGGCGGTCGCGTCTGAGGCGAATGCTAGCAGGTTATGGATTTGCCATGGGAGAAAAACACCGGCACGACCGGCCGGGCATGCGTCAGCGTCAGTCGAGCCAGCCGCCGGTCGCCTGCAACGGCGGCAGTTCCCCCACCCGGCTGACCCACAGCGCAATCGCGTGCCGGCGCGCGGTGTGATCGGCCGGGACCGGCAACGGCACCTGCCAGTGGCCGTCGTCGGAACGGCTCGCCGTCTGTGCCAGCATCACGAAGTCCTGCGGCAGGGTGCGATCATGATTCTCGCCGCGCTTCACCTCTGTCTCGATCCCGGAACCCAGTACGGCCACGTGCAGTTCCAGTGACTGGCCCGCCGCCGGAAAACTCGCCCGCACCAGGCCATCCTCGATGACGGCGTGCAGGTTACCCGGCGTGCGGTCCGAGCCACGCGGCGGCAGGCGCAGCGTCCAGCCCCGCCATTCCCGGCCATTGCTGAAGAAACCGGGTGTGTACACGCCGTGCGCACGACCGGCATCGGCATAGCGGCGTTGCCGATCACTGTTTTCCGCCGTGGCGTAGGTATCCTTCCAGCCAACGTAGTCCCAGTAGTCCACGTGCAGCGCCACCGGGACGATATCCCGCCACAGGCCATCATCATGCACGTACTCGCTCAGCCAGCGCTCGGCCGGAGGGCAACTGCTGCAGCCCTGCGAGGTATACAACTCCAGCAGGGTGACCTGGTGCGTGCCGCTGTCCAGCACGAGCGGGGCGGCCAGTACCGGGGCGGTCGACACCATCAACAGCAACAGGATCCGGAACAGCTTCATAACATGACCTCTGTGAACGTCGGGTTATCCACCTGGCGGTGAAGTTATGCTCAGACTCACGGTTACCTCAACACTCCCTCTCCCGGAGGGACGCAAGGTTTGTACAGCAGGTGTTGAATTTCATATCCCGGATCAGGTTACCACCGGCAAGGCTGTACATAGTGAAAGACTTACTGACTGTTCAACGGATACAACTGCGACAGCAATGGACTACACCCGGTTTCCCCGGTATTGCTGCGCAGGTGGTTTGCGCCGTGTTGGTACTCCGTCCGGCTTGGGGCTACACTCCAGTGACCGCCATCCACCGCTTGAGTTCAACACCATGAAAGCCACTGCAGAATTACAGGTCATCCCGCTCGGCGCCGGTGTTTCGGTACGCAGCGAGGTCACGCGCATCGTCGAACTGCTTGGGCAACGCGACTTTATCCTGGAGACCCACGCCGCCGGCACCAACATCGAGGGCGAGCTGGACGCCATCCTGGACGCCGTGCAACAGATCCACGAAACCATGCATGCCGCCGGCAGCGCGCGCCTGATCAGCTACCTGAAGCTGGAAACCCGCACCGACAAGGTCCCCACGCTGGCCGGCAAGCGCCTGTAACCCGGATTTTCCCCGCCTTCTCCCCGTTGTGCCGGCCGGTCCGGGACAACCTCCGGAACCATTTCAAATCACGAGCCGGCCGCCAGGGCCAGGCGTGGACCCCGCGCTGGCCGGAGCAGGTCCTGCAACACCGCACCGGCACCCGGGCAACAGGTTAAGACGGGTTCCTGCCCTTTGGTCCAGTTGTGGCTGCCCGCCCCGCACAGTAAAACTGTAGCTGAAGATAACAAAGTCATTCCCGCACAGACCTGACTCCATCCTGTGCGGGAATGACACGAACCACGAACGAATAACAAGGAATCCAGTGGCCGGGTGCGGGTGTACCGGAGATATCCCGCGCCAGCCGGCAGACGACCGTATGCAGACCTGCACTCCCCTGCCAGTGGCCGGCACCACGTACCGCGCGTGGCGTGTCGCATTCGTACTGCTTGTGACCTGGCCGCTGTCCGCGGCCGCCCTGTCGGTCAACGAGTCGATCCAGACGCAGGTCGCGGCTCTCCGGGCGGAACCCGCAAAGGATCCGGTGGAGATGGCGGCGGCCACGGTCGTACCGGCACTGTATGACCGGCATGACTACGCGCCGGTCTGGTCCAATCCCCTGTCGGTCCACCAGCTGGTCCAGGCCATTGCCCGCTGCGACGCGGACGGACTGAATCCGGCGGACTATCACCTCGACACTATTCGCCGGCTGCTGGAACGCAACCAGGAGACCGGGTTGTCCAACCCGGAGCGCACCGCGTATCTCGACCTGCTACTGACCGACGCCCTGGTGCGACTGGGCTACCACCTGGCCTTCGGCAAGGTCGACCCGCATACGCTCGACACGGACTGGTCGATGCCGGGACCGGGTACCGACCTCAAGGCGTTGTTGCTGAGCAGCCCTGCCATCACCAGCGGGCGCATCGATGCACTGCTGCAATCGCTGCGGCCGCACTCGGCTCGCTACGGGCAGTTGCAACAGGCCCTGGCACAATACCGGGCATACCGTGACCGCGGCGGCTGGCAGCCGGTCGCGGCGGGACCGGCACTGAAGCCGGGCATGACGGAGGCACGTGTCCCTGCGTTACGCGCCCGGCTCGCCGTCACCGGTGACCTGGCCACCGGCGAGCCGCAATCGATGGACTATGACGAGTCGCTGTCCACCGCGGTGCGGCATTTCCAGCGTCGTCATGGACTCGAGGCGGACGGCGTGACCGGTGACAGGACGCTGGCCGAGTTGAACGTGCCGGTCGAGGCACGCATCGAGCAGATCCGGGCCAACCTCGAGCGGGCACGCTGGATCCCGCATGACCTGCCCGATGACTTTATCCAGGTCGATATTGCCGGCTACACGGTACGCCTGGTACAGGGGCGCCGGGTCGTATGGGAGACCCGGGCCATCGTCGGCCAGCCGGTGCGGCAATCGCCGGTGCTGCACTCCACACTGAGCCGGCTCGAAATCAACCCGAGCTGGACCGTGCCACCGGTCGTGCTGGCCCGGGACGTGTTACCGGAGCTGCGCAGGAACCCGGGGTACCTGCAGGAGAAGCACATGCAGGTCATCGACTTCCAGGGCAACCCGGTCGACACAACCGGCGTCGACTGGTCGCGGTACCGGGCCTACAACTTTCCGTGGATGATCCGCCAGCAACCGGGGCCGCAGAACGCGCTTGGCCGGGTCAAGTTCCTGTTCCCGAATACGCACTCGGTGTACCTGCACGACACCCCGGTGAAAGCGCTGTTCCGCCAGCCGGAACGCGCGTTCAGCTCCGGCTGTATCCGCGTCGAGCATCCCCTCGAACTGGCCGAGCGACTGCTGCAGCACAATGCCGGCTGGGATCACAAGCGCCTGCTACACGCGCTGGAGTCATCGGTCACGCACAGCGTGAGCCTGTCCCGGCCGATTGATATCTTCCTGATGTACTGGACGGTCGAGGTCGCCGATGACGGCACGGTGCAGTTCCATGATGACATCTATGGACGCGACCCGGCGCTGGTCCAGGCCCTGGACCAGCCCCCGGATACGCGGCCGCCGGAACCGGCGCGGCCGGAACCGGCCATGACCGCACGGCGCTGACCGGCGGCTACACCGGCCAGCGCCGCGCCATCAGGCGGCGGGCTTGTCGCCGGTGATCATGGCCCGCACCAGGTTCTCACGGTGCATCCGGCCTGTCACGACCACACCGGCGATATGAATCACCACCAGGAACACGGTGAGATTGGCGAAGAACTCATGCAGTTCTTCCCAGAACTCCTCGTCCCCTTCGCTGCCTTCGTGCCGGCCTTCATGACCTGCGCGCTCATCCCCGTCCTCGTCGGCCATGGCCGGCGCAATCAACGTGACCTCCCCGCCACCGGCCAGCGGGCCGTGACCCTCCTGCCCGTAGGCCTGTAATCCGGTCCAGGTGGCGAGCGACAGCGATACCAGCAGCAGGATCACCATCCAGCCCCCGGCCGGGTTGTGGCCGAGGTAATGCTCCGGTTTGCCGGCGCGCAGGGATTTCAGGTACTGCAACGTCCGCCGCGGCGAATAGAGAAAATCGCTGAAGCGGGCATGACGGGTTCCGACCAGGCCCCAGACAATCCGGAACACCAGCAGGCCGAGGATGAAATACCCCGCGTAGATATGGACCTCGCTTTCCTCGTCCCCGGTGAAAT
>CAZMAK010000140.1:0-5121 GCA_964564245.1 uncultured Ectothiorhodospiraceae bacterium
ACTGGTCGAGTACGTAGGAGCGGATCTGGCTGCCCCAGCCGATGTCCGACTTGGTGTCCTCGACCGCCTGCTGGGTGGCATTGCGTTTCTGGACTTCCATCTCGTACAGCTTGGCCTTGAGCTGTTTCATCGCGGTGGCCTTGTTCTTGTGCTGCGAGCGGTCGTTCTGGCACTGCACCACGATGCCGCTGGGGTTGTGCGTGATGCGCACCGCGGACTCGGTGCGGTTCACGTGCTGACCGCCGGCGCCGCTGGCGCGATAGACGTCGATGCGCAGGTCCGCCGGGTTGATCTCGATATCGATATCGTCATCGATCTCCGGTGAGACGAATACCGCGGCGAACGAGGTATGGCGCCGGTTGCCGGAGTCGAACGGTGACTTGCGCACCAGCCGGTGCACCCCGATCTCGGTACGCAGCCAGCCAAAGGCGTAACTGCCCTCGAATTTTACCGTCGCACTCTTGATGCCGGCCACTTCACCCGGGGAAACCTCGATCAGCTCGCTCCGGAAGCCATGTCGTTCGCCCCAGCGCAGGTACATGCGCAACAGCATTTCCGCCCAGTCCTGTGCCTCCGTACCGCCGGAGCCGGCCTGGATATCGAGAAAGGCAGCGGCCTCGTCCATCTCGCCGGAAAACATGCGGCGGAATTCCAGGGCGGACACCTCGGTCTCGATCACCGCCAGGTCCGCGGCGATATCATCCAGCGTCGCCTGGTCGCCCTCTTCCGCCGCAACCTCGGCAAGTTCCCGTGCATCCGCGACGGATTGCAGCAGGCGGGTCAGCGAGATGACCACCTCTTCCAGCCGTGCCCGCTCACGTCCCAGTTCCTGCGCACGCTCCGGTTTGTCCCAGACATCGGGCACCTCCAGCTCGCGGGTAACCTCGGTCAGCCGCTCTGCCTTGTTGTCGAGGTCAAAGATACCCCCTAAGGCTCGCCGTACGCCCGTCAAGTTCCTTGATGTGGTTGCGAATGGAGGTCAGATCAGCCATGGCCGGAATACGCTGTACACGGAAAAACAGTTGCGCATCATAGCATAACGCGCTCAGCCTGGTGCAGCTTCCAGGTACTCCACCACCAGCTGCGGGCTGAGCAGACCCCGGTACGCATTCACGTCCAGACGGTAGGCCAGGTGGATCGTCCGGCAGTCCGCCGGCAGCGCCGGTGTATTGAACGCAATGGCGTCGATGTGTACCGCACTGTCGCAGGGCCGCACCGTGAGCCTGAGATGACGCTCGCCCACGACCCGCTGACCCAGCACCTCGAACCGGCCATCAAATACCGGCTCCGGGAAACCCTGCCCCCAGGGACCGCCGGCGCGCAACTGTTGCGCCGTTTCCAGCGAGAGCTCCTCGTCCTGCAGGGCACCGTCGGAATAGACCCGTGCGTACAGGTCCTCCTCCGCCAGCTGCTGTGCGACCACGGCGTCGAAGGCCGCGGCAAACTGCCGGTAATCCGCCTCCGCCAGCGACAGACCGGCCGCCATGGCGTGACCGCCGAACCTGCGCACCAGGCCCGGGTTGCAGGTGGCCACGCGATCCAGTGCATCGCGCATGTGCAACCCCGGCACGGAACGCGCCGAACCCTTGATCTCGCCTTCCGTGCTGCGGGCAAAGGCGATCACCGGGCGATGCAGCCGTTCCTTGATACGTGCCGCCAGGATACCGATCACGCCCTGATGCCAGTCCGGCTCGAACAGGCACAGGCCGGTTGGCAGGCCCGCCTCTTCCAGTTGCATCCGCCCGATGATGGACAATGCCTGCGCCTGCATGTCCGATTCGATCTCGCGCCGGTCGCGATTCAGTGCATCCAGTTGCGCGGCCATCGCGCGCGCCGCAGTCTCGTCGTCCGACAGCAGGCATTCAATGCCCAGTGACATGTCATCCAGCCGACCCGCCGCGTTGAGCCGCGGGCCGACCGCAAACCCCAGGTCACTGGCCACCACACGCGCCAGCTCGCGGCCACCCGTCTCCAGCAGGGCGCGGATACCCGGCACGCAGCGTCCGGCACGGATCCGCTGCAGGCCCTGCTGCACCAGGATGCGGTTGTTGCGATCCAGCGGCACCACATCCGCGACCGTACCCAGTGCCACCAGGTCCAGCCACTGCGCCAGCCGGGGTGGCTCGATACCCGCACCGGCAAACCAGCCGCTGTCACGCAGCCGGGTCCGCAGTGCCAGCAGGACGTAAAAGGCAACCCCGACCCCGGCCAGCGCCTTGCCGGGAAACGGATCCCCCGGCAGGTTCGGGTTCACCATGGCATCGGCTTCCGGCAGGGTCGCCCCGGGCAGGTGGTGATCCGTCACCAGCACGCGGATACCGGCCCGGCGGGCAGCAGCGACACCAGCCACGCTGCTGACGCCGTTGTCGACCGTCATGATCAGGTCCGGCTGCCGCGTGCGGGCCACCTCGACGATCCCGGGCGTCAGGCCGTAGCCGTAGTCAAAGCGGTTCGGCACCAGGCAGGACACGTCACGCGCACCCATGGCACGCAGCCCGCGCACACACAGGGCGCAACTGGTTGCACCGTCGGCATCGAAGTCGCCGATCACCAGGATACGTTGCTGGCCGGCAATGGCCTGCTGCAACAGGTCGACGGCAGCGGTGATACCGCCGAGCAGGTCCGGCACCGGCAGGCGCGCCAGCGAATAATCAAGCTCATCCGCACCGGCCACCCCGCGCGCGGCATAGACACGCCGCAGCACGGCGGGCAGCTGTGCGGAAAATTCCTCCGGCGGGTGACGCAACTCGCGTCGGACAATCTGCCGGTTCATGTCGCGACCACCGCCTCGAAAGGCCGCGAAGATTTCCAGAATGCATACTGCTGGCGGCGATGACAATGGAAACGCCGGCCGTTACAGCATTCGAGTGTCAGCGCAGACAGCCGGCCACGGTATACGGCCAGTGCCGCGGGCCGTAACCAGTCCCGTTCCAGTGTTTCGAACCGCTCCAGCCAGCCCTCCACATCCTGGTAACACTGTGGCCATTCGAGTGCATCCAGCACTACCAGTGCCGTGCCGCTGTCCTGCCACTGTGCAAGGTTGTCCGGAACCGGTTTGCAGTGGACCCCGGCGTGCAGCGCCAGTCCGCGCGCAACCGGATGATCGGCACAGATCGCGCTGGCCGGAGCGGTGACGGTATCGGGCAAGGTGCCGTTGCCCCAGAACCACAGGCTGTTGATGGCTGGCTCGCCCCGTGCCTCGCGTGCCGTATTGACCGGGTGGTCATGCAGCAACATCTGCAGCTCGTTCATGATGGCGTGCCAGCGGATGGCGTCCGCACCGGCCGGCAGGAACGGATCGATGTCCGCGCCGGCTGCCAGTTGCGGTGCGTGTGTGTGCAACGCCGGCCGTTCCGGCAGGGCAAGGTACCAGCGTTGCGGGTGCGGCGCGTGCAGTTGCCAGCCGCGGGAGACATGGTACGCATTGATGCTCGCCACCAGTTCTTCGGCCTCGCCGGCACGCAACGGCATGCCATGAGTCCCGAACAGTCGCAGGTAACGCTGATCGGCCCGCAGGTGTACCGGATCGGCGCGCAACAGGACATCCGGAACGGGACGCCCGCAATCGGCCAGCCAGCTGAGTGCGGCAACCGGGAGTGCCTGCCCGGGATCGATACCGAACACACGGCAGAGCGTGGCGTCGAGACCCTGCCCCGGCACCGGTTCGCACCGGCTGCGTGACAGCAGGCGGTCCAGCAGCACGGGCCGGGGCTGGAGATAGTCCGAGATCGGCGGGTCGGAGCGCGGGCCGGCAAGGCCGGGGACGACAAGCGTCAGCTGTCCGGGCGAGTCAGGCACGCCCGGTTCAGGCGAGGCTGTCGAGGATCGCCGCCTTCACCGCGTCCAGATTCGCGTCGATGGTCAGCATGCCGCCCTGGCACTGTTTGATCGCGGTATCCGGATCCTTCAGGCCATGCCCGGTCAGCGTGCAGACCACCGAGCTGCCCTCGGGAATCCTGCCACTGCGGATATCGCGTACGGCACCGGCCACCGAGGTCGCCGAGGCCGGCTCGCAGAAGATCCCTTCCTGTTCCGTGAGCAGCTTCTGTGCCGCCAGGATTTCCTCGTCCGTACACTCGTCGAACCAGCCGCCGGATTCCTTCTGTACCGACCAGGCACGATCCCAGGACTGCGGGTGGCCGATGCGAATGGCGGTCGCAACGGTTTCCGGGTGGTCCACCATGTGGCCGCGCAGGAACGGCGCCGCGCCGGTGGCCTGGTAACCGACCATGACCGGGCGCGAGCCGGTTACTGCCGCGGACGGATACCTGCACTGCCCCTCGCAGAAGGCACAGGCCGCCGTCTGCAGCCCGGCATACTCGCTGTACCCGATCCAGTGCGCGGTGATGTTGCCGGCGTTGCCGACGGGCAGGCAGTGGAAGTCCGGTGCACGGCCCAGTTCATCGACGATCTCGAACGCCGCGGTCTTCTGCCCCTGCAGGCGATACGGGTTGATGGAATTGACGATGGTGACCGGTGCGTGCTCGGCCACCTCCTTCACCAGCGCCATGCCGGCGTCGAAGTTGCCGCGGATCTGGATCACCACCGCACCATGAATCATGGCCTGTGCCAGCTTGCCCAGCGCGATCTTGCCTTCCGGGATCAGCACGAAGGCGGTGATCCCCGCGCGCGCCGCATACGCCGCCGCCGCGGCCGAGGTATTGCCGGTCGAGGCGCAGATGATCGCACGGCTGCCCTCCGCCACGGCCTGTGTCACCGCCATGGTCATGCCACGGTCCTTGAACGAGCCGGTCGGATTCAGCCCTTCGTATTTCACGTACAGGTCGATCTGTTTTCCGGTTGTGGCGGGGATGTTTTCCAGCCGGATGAGCGGCGTATTGCCCTCGCCGATGCTGATCACGCGGGTGTCGGGGGTTACCGGCAGACGGTCGCGGTATTTCTCGATCAGACCGGTGTAACGTTTGGATTCAGACATTGATTACCTTCCCGTGCATGGCCTCGCTGTGGTGCAAGGATTTGACAACCATTCTCACGCAGAGGCGCAAAGGCGCGGAGAACATATCCCCGGCACATTACGCCCGACATTCAACCGGCATCCGGTAACCCGCACCGGAAATCCGGATTCCGGTGTTCCGGCATATCACTAAGGAACCTCTGATT
>CAZMAK010000141.1:0-5069 GCA_964564245.1 uncultured Ectothiorhodospiraceae bacterium
CACTGCTGCGCCCCGGCCGTTTTGATCGCCAGGTGGTGGTGCCGTTGCCCGACGTGCGCGGACGCGAGCAGATCCTCAAGGTCCACATGCGCAAGGTACCGATCTCCGACGACGTCAGGGCCAGCGTGATCGCCCGTGCCACGCCGGGGTTCTCCGGCGCCGACCTGGCCAACCTGGTGAACGAGGCCGCGCTGTTTGCCGCCCGCGGCAACAAGCGCCTGGTCGACATGGAAGACCTGGAAAAGGCCAAGGACAAGATCCTGATGGGGGCGGAGCGCCGTTCCATGGTCATGAGCGAGGACGAGAAGCGCCTGACTGCCTACCACGAGGCCGGTCATGCCATTGTCGGGCGGCTGATGCCGACGCACGATCCGGTCTACAAGGTCACCATCATCCCGCGTGGCCGCGCGCTGGGTGTCACCATGTTCCTGCCGGAGGCGGACCGCTACAGCCACAGCAAGGAATTCCTCGAGGGCCAGATCTGCAGCCTGTTCGGTGGCCGCATCGCCGAGGAACTGGTGTTCGGACCGGAAAAGGTCACCACGGGCGCCTCGAACGACATCATGCGCAGCACCGAACTGGCGCGCAACATGGTTACCAAGTGGGGCCTGTCCGAGAAACTCGGGCCACTGACCTACAGTGACGAACAGGAAGAGGTGTTCCTGGGTCACTCGGTGGCGCAGCACAAGCCGGTATCCGATGAAACCGCGCACGATATCGACAGCGAGATCCGTGCCATCATCAATCGTTCCTATGCACGTGCCGAGAAGATCCTCAAGGACAATCTCGACAAACTGCATCTCATGGCCGAGGCATTGATAAAATACGAAACCATCGACAGTGACCAGATCGATGACATCATGACCGGCAAGCCGCCGCGTCCGCCGCGCGACTGGCATGAATCCGAGCCCACACCACCCTCCGGTGGCGTGACGGCTCCGAGTGAAAAGACCGACGGCAAGATTGGCGGCCCGGCGGGACAACACTAGAACCCGTCTCAACATGCACCTCAACCGCCAATGCGGTGTTCCGGACCCTGCTCCGGTCCTCATTTATACGCATACACCCCGCTCCACGCAGGCCCCACGCCTGGCCTTGACTGCTGATCCGCAATTTTGAAACGGGTTCCAGCCGCCCGGGCCGCTCCCGGGTTCACACCTGACACTCCCGGGCCGGATTCGCCTCCCTCAGGGCAGCACGACGGCATGCCGCCGCAGCCGGTAAAGTGATTCTGTGACCACCGGGTACCGGCTCGACTGCGCAGGCAGGCCGCTCGACCTGTCACGTCCGCGGGTGATGGGGGTACTCAATGTCACTCCCGACTCCTTTTCCGACGGTGGCCGCTGGGCTGAACCGGAGCCGGCACTGGAGCAGGCATTGCGCATGGTGGAGCAGGGAGCGGCCATCATCGATGTGGGCGGGGAGTCGACGCGTCCCGGCGCGGCGGCGGTTGGCGTGCAGGAGGAACTGCGCCGGGTGATCCCGGTAATAGAATTACTGCGGGCGCACTGTCCGGTGCCGGTGTCGATCGATACACGCAAGCCCGAGGTGATGCAGGCCGCGGTCATGGCCGGTGCCGGGATGATCAATGATGTGGCTGCCCTGCAGGCACCCGGTGCCATGGAAGCCGCTGCTTCGCTCGGGGTGCCGGTGTGCCTGATGCACATGCAGGGCAGTCCCGAAACCATGCAGCAACAGCCCGTCTACCGGGATGTCGTGAACGAGGTGGGGGAATTCCTCGAACGGCGCGCCCGGGCCTGCGAGGCTGCCGGTATCCCGCCGCAGCGGGTCCTGCTCGATCCCGGTTTCGGTTTCGGCAAGACCACCGCTCACAATCTGTTGCTGTTGCAGCGGCTGGATGCCCTGGTCCGGAGAGGTTATCCGGTCCTGGTGGGTCTGTCGCGCAAGTCGCTGATTGGTAATGTACTGGGTCTCCCGGTCGATAAACGGATACAACCCGGTATCGCCCTTGCGGTACTGGCCGTCTGGCAGGGGGCCGTGCTGGTGCGTACCCACGATGTACAGGCCACCCGTGAAGCCATCGAGATGTGTCATGCTGTGCGGGCGGCGGGGCGGCCCGAATGATTCACGGATCGGCCGCTTTGGCGTAATGTAGGGCAAACTCCTTCAGGGAATGACCGTGTCGAGAAAATATTTCGGAACAGACGGAATCCGTGGCCGGGTCGGCGAACACCCGATCACGGCGGAATTCATGCTCAGGCTGGGCTGGGCAACCGGCCGGGTACTGGGATCGGCCGGGGGGGCGCGGGTCATCATCGGCAAGGATACGCGGATCTCCGGTTACATGTTCGAATCCGCGCTGGAGGCGGGTCTGTCCGCGGCCGGTGTCGATATCCGCCTGCTGGGTCCCATGCCGACACCGGCGATCGCCTACCTGACGCGCACCCTGCATGCCTGTGCCGGCATCGTGATCAGTGCCTCGCATAACGGGTATACCGATAACGGTATCAAGTTCTTCTCCAGTGAAGGGACCAAGTTGCCGGATGCCGTCGAGGCGGCCATCGAGGCCGAACTGGAGCACGATATCGTGACGGTCGACTCCGCGCGGCTCGGCAAGGCGGAACGTGTCAAGGATGCCGAGGGACGCTATATCGAGTTCTGCAAGAGCACGATTCCCTCCGGGATGAACCTGCGCGGCATGAAGCTGGTCGTGGACTGTGCCAACGGGGCGACCTACCAGGTCGCGCCGAATGTACTGCGCGAACTGGGTGCCGATGTGATTGCCGTCGGTGTCAGGCCGGACGGCCTGAATATCAACCGTGACTGTGGATCCACCCGTCCTGCACTGCTGCAAAAGACCGTGCTGGAACATGCGGCGGATGCCGGCATTGCACTGGATGGTGACGGTGACCGGGTCATCATGGTGGATCACACCGGGACGCTGGTGGACGGTGACGAGTTGCTGTTCATCATTGCACTGGAGCGCAAGCAGGCAGGCTATCTGAACGGTGGCGTGGTGGGCACCCTGATGAGCAATCTCGGGCTGGAGCATGCGCTGAAGGCCCACGACATTGCATTTGACCGTGCCCGGGTCGGGGACCGCTATGTACTGGAAATGCTGCAGCAGACCGGGCGCATACTCGGCGGTGAATCGTCCGGCCATATCATCTGCCTGGACCGGACCACCACGGGCGACGGCATCGTGTCGGCCCTGCAGGTGCTGCAGGCCATGCGCGGTTCCGGGAAATCCCTGCAGGAACTGAAGAGCGGCATGCGCAAGTATCCGCAACGCATGATCAACGTGCCGGTCAACGCCCGCATCAACCTGGATTCCGCGCCGGCGGTGCAGGCCGCCGTCATCTCCGCCGAACAACGCCTGGCCGGTCGCGGACGGGTATTGCTGCGGCCCTCGGGGACCGAGCCCGTGGTCCGGGTGATGGTCGAGGGTGAGGATGAACAGCAGGTCAACCGCGAAGCCGACCAGCTGGCCACCGTGGTGGCTGCCGCCGTCTGATCCGTTGCCGTGCCGGCACCGGTACCGGCCACTGCCGTCCCGGGATGCAATTTGCTCCGGTCACCCGGCGGATCCGGTGCCTGCCACCGGCGACTATTCCATGAAAATCAGCTTCTAATCCCCTGTCATTGCGCCGGCCCCGGCCTGACGGTGTACGGCCGAAGCCACGGATAAAATTGATTTTTCCGGGCCGGATCGCTAAGCTACGCCGCTCTCCAATACAAGGAAATTGCCATGCGTCAGCCACTGGTAGCCGGCAACTGGAAAATGAACGGCACGACGGAAAGCATCACGGCCCTGGTCGACGGGATCAAGGCCGGTATTGATGCCGTGAAGACCGCCGAAATGGTGGTGTGCCCTCCGTATGTCTACCTTCCCATGGTTGCTGCGCTGTTGCAGGGCACAGCCGTCCGCTGCGGTGCCCAGGACGTCAGTGACCGGGAGTCAGGTGCATTTACCGGCGAGGTGGCCTCGGGCATGCTGGCGGACATCGGCTGCAAGTATGTTATTGTCGGTCATTCGGAGCGACGCAACCTGTACGGTGAAAGCGATGCCTTCACCGCCCGCAAGTTTGCCGCAGCCCGCAAGGCCGGGCTGGTGCCGATCGTGTGTGTCGGTGAGCTGCTCGAAGAGCGTGAGGAAGGGATTACCGAGCAGGTCGTCGCCCGCCAGCTCGATGCCGTGATTTCGCTGGACGGCATCGCGGCGCTGGAGAGCGCGGTGATCGCCTATGAACCGGTCTGGGCCATCGGTACCGGCAAGACGGCGACCCCGCAGCAGGCGCAGGATGTACACGCCTTCATTCGTGGCAAGCTGGCCGGCTTTGACAGCAAGGTTGCCGAGCGGGTCAGGATCCTGTACGGCGGCAGCATGAATGCAGCAAATGCCGCGGAACTGTTGTCCATGCCGGATATCGATGGTGGCCTGGTTGGCGGAGCCTCGCTGAAACCCGCGGATTTCCTGGCGATTGGCCAGGCGTCAAATGACTGATTTTCTCCTGGTACGGTAGCCCATGTTTGCCATATTGCTTGCAGTTCAGGTTCTGGTTTCAATCAGCATCATCGCGCTGGTGCTGCTGCAGCAGGGCAAGGGTGCGGATATGGGGGCCGGTTTCGGCAGTGGTGCATCCGGTACCGTGTTCGGTGCGCGGGGCTCCGGGTCATTTCTGAGCCGTGCCACCGCGGTCCTTGCAACGGTTTTTTTCATCAACTGCCTGCTGATCGCATCACCGCTGGTCCGTGAAAGGAGTAAACCTGCGGATAGCCTGGCAGAACGCATCGAACAGCAGGACCAGTTGAAGAAGGCCGTAGAGGAATCCGCGCCAGCCACCACACCGGCCGACAAGGATCAACAGGCCGCAGCCCCTGCCGGTACGGCAGGCGGACCGTCGGAAAAACCGGCGGATGTGCCGGCGGTTCCGGCTGCTGGAGATTCAGGAAAACCGGCCGCCGGGACAACGGAGACACCGGCTGCCAAAAAACCGGGAAAACCGCCGGTTAATGACCTGCCTCAATAAGTTCGTACAACAACCAGCATTAGAATCTCGCCGATGTGGTGGAATTGGTAGACACGCTATCTTGAGGGGGTAGTGGCG
>CAZMAK010000142.1:0-5060 GCA_964564245.1 uncultured Ectothiorhodospiraceae bacterium
GCGGAGAACATGGAGAAGGGCATCCGCATCAAGACCTCCTCGTATACCCGCCATCACGTCAACATCACCATGTGCAAGGCCAAGGCGAACGGGCACTACATCAACTCGATGCTGGCGCTGAACGAGGCGCTGACCTCCGGTTACGACGAGGCCATGCTGCTCGACGTGGACGGCTTCGTGGCCGAGGGCAGCGGCGAGAATATCTTTATCGTGCGCGACGGCGTGATCTATACCCCGGACCTGACCTCGGCGCTGGAAGGCATCACGCGTGACACCATCGGCCGGCTCGCCGCCGACGAGGGCTATACACTGCGCGAGAAGCGCATCACGCGCGACGAGGTGTATCTTGCCGACGAGGCCTTCTTCACCGGCACCGCTGCGGAGGTGACCCCCATCCGCGAGGTCGACAACCGCACGATCGGCGGCGGTTCGCGCGGGCCGGTCACGACGCGGCTGCAGTCGCTGTATTTCGACGCGGTGCACGGCCGGCTGGACGGGTATACCGACTGGCTGACGCTGGTATAAAAATCGGGGTCAGATCCCAGTTTTTGCTTATATTCCATCTGGTGAATGGAAGGAATATAAGCAAAAACTGGGATCTGACCCCGATTTTTATTGCAGTTGCGCGTGGTGCAGCCGGCTGTAGGCGCCGCCCTGGTCGAGCAGCTCGCGGTGTGTGCCGGTCTCGACGATGCGGCCGTCCTCCAGCACCACGATGCGGTCGGCGTGTTCGATGGTCGACAGGCGGTGGGCGATGATGATCGAGGTGCGGCCGCTCCTGAGGGTGTCCAGTGCCGCCTGCACATGCCGTTCCGACTCGCTGTCCAGCGCCGAGGTGGCCTCGTCGAGGATGAGGACCGGCGCATCCTTCAGTATTGCACGTGCAATCGCCAGGCGCTGGCGCTGGCCGCCCGACAGCCGCGCGCCGTTCTCCCCGATCAGCGTGTCGAGTCCCTCCGGCAGCTCGCGAATGAATTCCATGGCGTGCGCGGCCTCGGCGGCCGCAACGATCTTCTCGCGGCCGGCCTCGCGCATGGCGCCGTAGGCGATATTCGCCGCGATGGTATCGTTGAACAGCACGATGTCCTGGTTCACCAGCGCGATGTTGGCGCGCAGTTCGCTCAGTACCAGTGACTGCAGCTCGATCCCGTCCAGCAGAATCGAACCGCTGCCGGGCAGGTAAAAGCGTGGCACCAGTGCCGCAAGGCTGGACTTGCCGCTGCCGGATCGACCGACCAGTGCCACGGTCTCGCCGGGCCGGATGACCAGGTTGATGTCCTGCAGGGCCGGGATCTCCGTGTTGTCGTAGTGCAGGGAAATGTCGCGGAACTCGATGCGCCCCTGTGCGCGTTCCAGCCGTTGCGTGCCCTGGTCGAGCTCGGCCGGTTCAGCAAGCAGGTCGAAGATGGAGGCGGAGGCGGCCAGCCCGCGCTGGATGTTTTCATTGATCTTGGTCAGCCGCTTCAGCGGCGAGAACAGCAGCCCCATGGCGCCGAAGTAGGCGACGAAGTCGCCCGCGGTGAAGGCGTTGTCCGCGTGTGCCGAGGCGACCAGGTAGATCATCAGTGACAGTGTCAGCACCGCGATCATCTGCACCGCGGGCACGTTCGCCGCGGCGGTGGCCATGATCTTGATGTTCATGTGGCGGACGCGGTTCGCCATGGCATCGAAACGCTGGCTCTCGTACTGCTGGCCGCCGAACAGCTTGACGATGCGGTTGCCCTTGATCGCTTCCTCGATGATCTGGGTCATGTCGCCCATTGACAGCTGCAGCAGCGTGCTGAGCTTGCGCATCCGCTTGCTGACCAGCTTGATGACCAGTCCGATGGCCGGCACCACGACCAGGAACAGCAGGGACAGCTGCCAGTCGATCCAGGCGATGAAGGCCAGCAGGCCGGCCACCGTCAGGATGTCGCGCACCCCGCCCAGCAGGACCGTGCTGGCGGCCTGGGCGACCTGCTCCACGTTGAAGGTGATGCGCGAGATGAGGGTGCCGCTGGTCGTCACGTCGAAGTAGCTGCCGGGCAGGACCAGCAGCCGGCGGAACATCTCGCCACGCAGGTCATTGATGACCTTGCCGGACACCCAGTTGAGCGACACGGTACTGGTATAGTTCGTCACGCCACGTATGAAGAACACCAGGATCAGCAGCAACAGGGTCTGGTGGATCACGCCCGGCTCCCTGCGGATGAAGCCGCCGTCGAGCAACGGTTTCATCAGGGCCGGCACGGCCGGCTCCGTGGCCGCGGCCAGTACCGTGGCGAGCAGGGCCAGCAACAAAACCCTCCAGTATGGAATGGAATAGCCCAGCAGTCGGCGATACAGGGCAAGGCTGGTTGTCGGTGTGTCCATTCGCGGGTCGCCGGTTGCGAGGCTGCAGCGCCAGCGTGCCATTATACAGTCCCGCTGCGGGCGGCGGGCCGGGACTGCAGCGTGCCCGCCACGCATCCGTGGGAGCCGCCCTGGCGGCGATGCGAGGGATGTTATGCGGCATACCCGGGTGCCGCCGGAGGGAACACTGGCCCGGCCTTGCTATAATGCCTTCGACGGAGCTATCGTCCGGGTCCCAGGTCAGCAGGAGGCTATCGTGCCCAATCCACACACCGCCGAACAATCCGCCAGCCGGCAATTCATCGAACCCAATGCCGAGAATTACTACGAGGTGACCCGCGCGGACCTGCCGCTGCATTGCCCGCTCGACGGCATGAGCCTGTGGAATTCACATCCCCGCGTATACCTGTCCATCGAGTCCGGCGGCAAGGCCAAATGCCCGTACTGTGGCGCTGAATACACCCTGGAATAGGCCAGTCACTGGCCGTCCACATGCAGGATACCGGTCATCCACTGGTCGTCTGGCGTTTCACCGATGGCAAGGCGGGGCATGAGAACCAGACCGCGGGTCTGCTGACGGCCCTGCAGGAACGCCTCCCGGCCGAGGATTACCTGTTTCACACCGCCGACTGCCGCAGGGGGATGCTGGCCTGTCTCCGCGGCGACGATCCCTACGGCATCGAAAAACCTGATCCGGACCTGATCCTGGGCGCCGGCCATGCCACCCACCTGCCGATGCTGAACGCGCGCCGTATGCGCGGCGGAAAGGTCATCGTGCTGATGAAGCCCAGCCTGCCCAACGGCTGGTTCGACCTGTGCGTGATCCCGGCGCACGACCGGCCACGCCACGCCGAGAATGTGCTGATCACGCACGGGGTGCTCAACCGGATGCAGCCCGGCGGTGTGCATGAACCGGAGCGCGGGCTGATCCTGGTCGGCGGGCCGTCCAGACACGTGGACTGGTCGGACCACGGGGTGCAGGCACAGGTGTGCGAGATCGTCGAACGCGAGACCGGGATCCAGTGGCAACTGGCCACCTCGCGGCGCACGCCGGAAGGTCTCGTCGAATCCCTGTCCGGGCCTGGGTATCCCAACCTGGCGACGGTGCTCGCCACCGACACCGGCCCGGACTGGCTGCCCCGGCAGCTGGCGCGGGCGGGGCAGGTCTGGGTGACCGCCGACAGCGTGTCGATGGTCTACGAGGCGCTGACGTCCGGGGCGGCTGTCGGGCTGATCGAGGTCCCGTACCGCGCGCCGCAGGACCGGCTGGTACACGGGCTGGATGAGCTGGTCAAACACAAACAGCTCACCCGCATCGCCGACTGGCGGAGCGGGCAGGCCCTGCAGGCGCCGGCCGGGATCTTCAACGAAGCGGCCCGTTGCGCCGACTGGATCGTGGAACATTGGCTGCGCGCAGGCTGACCGTGCTGCAGGTGTTGCCTGCCCTGCACAGTGGCGGCGTGGAACGCGGTACGCTGGAGGTCGCGGCCGCGCTGGTGGCGGCCGGCCACCGTTCGCTGGTGCTGTCCGGCGGCGGGCGACTGGTCCGGACCTTGTGCGAGCAGGGCAGTGAACACGTGGAGATGGCACTGGGCCACAAGTCCCTGCTCACGCTGCGCCATGTCCCGGCCGTGCGGCGCCTGCTGCACCGGCAGCCGGTGGACATCCTGCACGTGCGCTCGCGCATGCCGGCCTGGATCGCCTGGCTGGCCTGGCGCGGCCTGCCGGCCGGCCAGCGCCCGCGCCTGGTTACCACGGTGCACGGCCTTTATTCGGTGAACGCCTACAGCCGCATCATGACGCGCGGTGAACGGGTGATCGCGGTCTCGGACACGGCGCGCCGCTATATCCTGGACCACTATCCCGGCGTCGACCCGCAACGGGTGGTCACCATCCCGCGTGGCGTGGATCGCACGGAGTTCCCGTTCGGCTACCGGCCGGCGGCGGACTGGCGGACGGTCTGGGACGCCGAATATCCGCAGCTGGTCACGCGCCGTGTGCTGACCCTGCCGGGGCGGATGACGCGGCTCAAGGGACACGAGGACTTCATCGACCTGATCGCGGCGCTGGTGGCGGCGGGGCGCGACGTGCACGGACTGGTCGTTGGTTACCTCGACCCGAAACGCGCCCGCTATATCGACGCGCTGAAACGGCGCATCGCGGCAAAGGGCATGGCCGACCGCATCACCTTCACCGGCGAGCGCAAGGACATGAAGGAGATCTACGCCGTGTCGGACCTGGTGCTGTCGCTGTCGGGCAAGCCGGAATCCTTTGGCCGCACCGTGCTCGAGGCCCTGTCGCTGGGTGTGCCCGTGCTCGGCTACGATCACGGCGGGGTGGGCGAGATCCTCGGCGCGCTCTATCCCGGCGGGCGTGTGGCACTCGGCGACCCGCGTGCCTTGCAGGAACGCGCCCTGCAGCTGCTCGATTCCCCGGAGCCGGTACCGGAAAGCAGCGAGTTTACGCTGGAGACGATGCTGGCGCGGACACTGGCGCTGTACCGCGAACTGGCGGACGAGCCGTTGCATCCCCTCAGCTCCACGGCGGCACCATGAAAACCATCCTCTGGTGGGGGCGCTTCGACCCGGAGTATTCGCGCAACCGCGTCCTGCGCCGCTTGCTGGCGGAACTGGGCTGGCGCGTGACGGATTTCCACCCGCGGCTGAGTCCGCTCGGTGACCTGGAGGCGGCGCTGCGGCGGCTGCCGCGCCCCGACCTGGTGTGGGTGC